>JANNEI010000402.1:0-4368 GCA_031378565.1 Burkholderiales bacterium | reverse complement strand
GACTTCGATCACGCGGTGCCACACCACAGGGTCGAGTTCCCAGGTGGTCGCGTTGCCGCCGGTGATGCCGGCGTGGTTGACCAGGAGGTCGATGCGGCCATGCGCGGCCATCACCTGCGCGGCGGCGGTGTGCACCGCGTCGTCGTCGGACAGTTCGACCACGCTGCCGTCGACGGTGCCGAGTGCTGCCAGCGAGAGTCGGGCCTCGGCGAGCCTGGCGGCGTCGATGTCCCACAGCACCACGGTTGCACCGGAGCGCAGCAGGCGTTCGGCGGTGGCGTAGCCGATGCCTTGGGCACCGCCGGTGATGACGGCCACGCGGGTTTTCAGGTCGATCTGGTTCATGCGGTGGGGTGGTTGTGGGTGGCGATGGTGGGGGTGGCTGGTGTCTTGAGATTTCACCCCCACCCTGGCCCTCCCCCTTGAAGGGGGAGGGGACTGGCGTCACACGGGAGGGGACTGTGCGTCGGCGATGTACTGGCGAATGATGTCTTCGAAATTCTTCTCGGGCAGCAGGCCCAGCCCGGCGGCGCGGGCACCGGTGGCACCTTTGGGCCAGTTGGCCACGATGCCGGCGATGCGTTCGTCGCGCTGAAACTTCACGCGGTCGCGAACGGCCTTGCCGGCCACGGCTTCCAGCGCGTCGAGCATGTCGCCGACGCGCACGTTCAGCGCCGGCAGGTTCATCGCGGTTCGGCCGACGAAGGCTTCGCGGCTGGCCTCGAACACCGCGATCAGGCCGTCGACCGTGCGCTGCGGCGACGACACCGGGTGCGACACGTCGATGTCGACCGGGCAGATCGCTTCTTGTCCTGCCAGCGGCTCGCGGATGATGCCGCTGAAGAACGAACTGGCCGCGCCGTTCGGCCGGCCGGGCCGCACCGTGACCGTCATCAGGCGCGCGGCGCGGCCATCGATGTAGCCCTTGCGGGTGTAGTCGGCGATGAGGTGTTCGCAGATCAGCTTCTGCGTGCCGTAAGACGTCTGCGGTGCCGGCAGCGTGGTGTCGGTCACCAGCACCGGCAACGGCACGCCCGGGTCGGGCCCGAACACCGCCACCGAGCTTGAGAACACCAACCGCGCGGGTGTGGCACCGGCCTGCGTGCGGGCGCGCAGCGCGTCGAGCAGGGCGCGCGTGCTGTCGAGGTTGGAGCGCATGCCGAGTTCGAAATCGGCTTCGCATTCGCCTGACACGGCCGAGGCCAGATGGAACACGCCGTCGAAAGGCTCTTCGTGCAGCGCGGCGGTCTGCGCCAGAAGGGCACCGGTGCGCGCTTCGACGCGTGTGTCCGCCAGCAGATCGCTCGGCGGTGGCGCGATGTCGGCCAGCACGATGCGTTCGATGGTGCGGCCCGCGAGCGTGCCGCGCGCGAGCAGCGTGCGCGCCAGACGCGCGCCCAGAAAACCGCCACCGCCAGTGATCAACAGTTGCATGGTGTGGCCCTTTCAGCGCAGGGTGGTGGCCGGGTTGCGGCCCTTCAGCCGCACCGCGGGGGCGGCCATCGACGGCAGCTTGCGGCGCGACGCCAGCACCTGCTCGATGTCGGCGCGCGCACCGTCGATCAGCACCAGAATCGCGCGCTCGGCCTTCAGTGGCGATCGCGCAATCACGGCGTCGAGCACTGCGCGGTGCAGCGGCAACGACGAGGCCGGGCCGTCGGGCCGCGAGGTGGAAATCTCGAAGCTGGTGCGCAGCAGCGCGCCCAGCGCCTTGCTCATCTGCACCACCATGCGGTTGTGGCAGGCGCGCAGCAGACCCTGGTGAAAGCGCAGGTCATGGGCCACGTAGTCGCCGCCGTTTTCGATGGCGTCTTTCATGCCGGCATACGCCGCTTCGATCTCGGCGATGTCCTGCGCGGTGGCCCGCTCCGCCGCCAGCCGCACGCCGGCCGGCTCAACCACGCGGCGCAGCTCTTGCAGGTCGCGCAGGAATTCGCGCGTCAGGCCGATCTTCGATTGCCAGCCGACCACATCGGGGTCGAACCAGTTCCACTGCTCCTCGGGCATCACGCGGGTGCCGACCTTCGGGCCGGTGACCAGCAAGCCCTTGGCGACCAATGATTTGACGGCTTCGCGGATCACGGTGCGGCTGACGCCGATCTCTTCGCACAGCGTGGGCTCGGGCGGCAGCGACGTGCCTGGCGGGTAGCGGCCGGCGACGATGCGCTCGCCCAGCAGGTCGAGCGTGTTGCCGTGAACGTTCTTGATCTTCATGTTCAACCGCGCACGAACAAGGTCACCAGCGGCTCCAGGCCCACCTGCCGGCTCCGGTGGCCGTGCAGCTTCGGGTCGAAGGCGGTGCCCGTCGGCACGTGGTCGGCGGAGTAGAAATGCTGGCCCGGATTGAAGACGCGCGAGCTGCCATCTTGCAGGCCGATCTCCATCTGCCCGCCCAGGATGAACACCCATTGCGGCGCGTCGGTGCAATGGAACTCGCTGCGAAATCCGACCGGGCTGTGGCGCCACTGGTAGCCGCTGCTGGCCATCAGCGGTGACAGCATCGCCTGCGGCTTGCCCTCGGTCAGCGCGACCGCGTCTTCGCGAAAGCGCGCGCGACCATCGGAGTCGGTGAACAGGGTCACTTTGGTGATGTGGGCGAGCGGGGTGGGTGCAGTCATGTTCAGAGTGTCGCGGTGATGCCGCCGTCGACGTAAAGGATGTGGCCATTGACGAAGCGCGATGCGTCGCTGGCCAGGAACACCGCGGCCGGTGCCAGGTCTTCGACCTCACCCCAGCGCCGGCTGGGCGTGTGGTTGACCAGCCAGCTGTTGAAGCCCTCGTCGGCGGAGAGGGCCGATGTCAACTCGGTCTTGAAGTAGCCCGGCCCGATGCCGTTGACGTTGATGCCCTGCGGCCCGAGTTCGATGGCCATCGCCTTGGTCAGCATCTTGGCTGCGCCCTTGCTGGCCGTGTAGGCGGCGATGCCGGGGCGGCCCACTTCGCTCATCACCGAGCAGATGTTGATGATCCGATGACGACCCAGCCCGCGCCCGCGCGCCACCATGCGCCGCGCCACCGCCTGGCCGACCACGAACATGCTGTCGACGTTGGTGCGCATCACCTCTTGCCAGTCGGCAGCGCTGAATTCGAGGAAGGGCGCGCGACGCTGCATGCCGGCGTTGTTGACGAGCACGTCGATGGCACCGATGTCGGCTTCGACCGATGCCACGGCGGCCTCGACCGCCGCCGCGTCGAGCACGTCGAAGGCGCGCCGGTGCACGCTCAGGCCTTCGGCCAGCAGCATGGCTTCGGCGCGGTCGAGGCGGCTCGCGTCGCGCCCGTTGAGCACCACCGTGGCACCGGCCTGCGCCAGCCCGCGCGCCAGCGCCAGGCCGATGCCGGCGGACGAGCCGGTGATCAGCGCAATGCGCCCGTCCAGGCGGAAGGTCGAGGCGTCGATCATGGCGTGGCGGCCCTCAGTTGGCGCACCGCCTGGGCCACGACGGCGGCAGATGGCGTGCTGATGTCGATGGTGATCGGCGCTTCGTCGGCAGCGGGGGGCTCCAGCGTGTCGAGCTGGCTTTGCAGCAACGACGCTGGCATGTAATGCCCGCTGCGGACTCGCATCCGCTGCGTCAGCAACTCGACCGAGCCGGTCAGGAAAACGAAGCGCACATCGGGCGCAGCGGCGCGCAGCAGGTCGCGGTAAGAGCGCTTCAGCGCCGAGCACGTGACCACCACGCCGAGTGAGCGCGCCGTGGCGTTGCCGAGCTGGCTGGCCACTTCTTGCAGCCAGCCATGGCGGTCGGCGTCGGTCAGCGGCGTGCCAGCGGCCATGCGCTCGACGTTGCTCGGTGAATGCAGCTCGTCGCCCTCGACGAAGTGGAGGTGAAGCGCCTCGGCCAGGGCGCGCCCGACGGTGCTCTTCCCGCAGCCGCTGACGCCCATGACGACGATCCGATTGGCGCTCACTTCCGCAGGCCGGTCAGCGCGCTCGTGGCCCCAGGCGGCGGCCGTCCTGGGCGTCGAAGACATGCGCCTTGGCGGCGTCGATGGCCAGGTGCACGGTGTCGTCCGGCCGGGCCGACGTGCGCCCGTGCAGCACGACCGTCAGCTGGGCCTCGCCGACCCGCACCAGCAGCTCGGTTTCGGCACCGGTGGGTTCGACCACCACCACGCTCGCGGCGATGCCGTCGCTTGCCAGTTCGAGGTCGCCGGGGCGGATGCCGTAGTGCACCGCCTTGCCTTCGGCGGCATCGGCGTTGGCGGTTGGCCAGCGCGCCCCCAGCGCCTCCACGAATCCGCCGCGCAGCGTGCCGGGGAAGATGTTCATGGCCGGCGAGCCGATGAACTGGGCGACGAACAGGTTGTCCGGCCGGTCGAACAGATCGAGCGGCGTGCCGATCTGCTCGATGATGCCGTCGTGCA
>JANNEI010000722.1:0-6409 GCA_031378565.1 Burkholderiales bacterium | reverse complement strand
GGCCGTGTTGTTGGTGTCTTCGATGAAGTCGCCCAGATGCGAGTCGTCGTCGTCGCCAATCGGCGTTTCCATCGAGATCGGCTCTTTGGCGATCTTCATGATCTTGCGGATCTTGTCTTCCGGGATCTCCATCTTCTCGGCCAGCGTCGGCGCGTCGGGCTCGAAGCCGAACTCCTGCAAGTGCTGGCGGCTCAACCGGTTCATCTTGTTGATCGTTTCGATCATGTGCACCGGGATGCGGATCGTGCGCGCCTGGTCAGCGATGGACCGTGTGATGGCCTGGCGAATCCACCACGTCGCATAGGTCGAGAATTTGTAGCCGCGACGATATTCGAACTTGTCGACCGCCTTCATCAGGCCGATGTTGCCTTCCTGGATCAGGTCCAGGAATTGAAGCCCGCGGTTGGTGTACTTCTTGGCAATCGAGATCACGAGGCGCAGGTTGGCCTCGATCATTTCCTTCTTGGCATCGCGCGACGATTTCTCGCCTTCGTTCATGCGCTTGTTGATCTTCTTCAGGTCTTCGAGCGGCACGACGGCACGCGCCTGCTGGTCGGTCAGCTTCTTCTGCAGCTCCTGCACCGGCGGCAGGTTGCGCGCCAGGATCACGCTGTACGACTTGTTCGCCGCCACTTCCTTTTCCGACCACTTCAGGTTCAGGATGTTGGGCGGGAAATGCTTGATGAAGTAGTCCTGCGGCATGCCGCACTTGTCGACCAGAATCTTGCGCAACTCACGCTCGTAGCGGCGCACGTCGTCGACCTGCGAACGCAGAATTCCGCACAGCTTCTCGATCGTCTTGACGGTGAAACGGATCGTCATCAGCTCGACGCTGATGGCTTGCTGCGCCTTGTTGTACGCCGGCGATTGATAGCCTTCCTTCTCGAACGCCTTGCGCATCTTGTCGAAATTGATGCGCAGGTTGTCGAACTTGGCCAGCGCCGCCGCCTTCAATTCCTCGAGCTTCTTGGTCAGTGCCTTGCTGCCGCCCTGGCCGTCGTCGTCGTCTTCCTCGTCGAAGAAGTCGACGTCTTCCTCGGCCACGTAGTCGTCGGCTTCGCCTTCGGAAACAAAGCCGTCGACCACCTCGGAAATCTTCATTTCAGCCGAGGCGATGCGGTCGGCGTAGACCAGGATTTCGGCAATCGTCGTTGGCGACGCGCTGATCGCCAGCATCATGGCCTGCAGACCGCCTTCGATGCGCTTGGCAATCTCGATTTCGCCTTCACGCGTCAGCAACTCGACCGTGCCCATCTCGCGCATGTACATGCGCACCGGGTCGGTCGTGCGGCCGAATTCGGAGTCGACGGTGGACAGCGCGGCTTCGGCTGCTTCTTCGGCTTCCTCTTCCGTCGCGGTGGTCGCACCACCGCCGGCAATCAGCAGCGTGGCGGCGTCGGGTGCCTGCTCGTAGACCGCGATTCCCATGTCGTTCAACATCGACACGATCGCTTCCAGGATTTTGGCGTCGACCAGCTTTTCAGGCAAGTGGTCGTTGATTTCCTGGTGCGTCAGGAAGCCGCGCGTCTTGCCCATCTTGATGAGCGTTTTCAGCTCGTGGCGACGCTTGGCAACTTCTTCTTCGGTGAGCGCGGTTTCGTCCAGCCCGAACTCGCGCATCAGGGCGCGTTCCTTGGCCCGCGACACCTTCATCCGCAGTGGCTTGACCTTGACCTTGGTTTCGCCTTCGTCGGCAGCTGTCTCGACTTCGGGTTCGCCTTCCAGGTCGGCTTCGATGTCCGAAAAATCTTCTTCCGGGACGGGCGGCTTCTTGGTTTCCGCTTCCTTCGGCTTGCGCCCGGGCTTGCCCTTGATCTCGTCGACCGGCTTGGCCGATGCCTTCGCGGTCGGCTTGGCAGCTGGCTTCCTGGCTTCGATCACAGCCTTGACGGCTTTCGCAGGGGCTGCGGGCTTGGCAGCCTTCGCGGGAGCGCTCTTCTTCGCGGTCATGCAATTCCTCGGATGGTGATGGGCTTCGCGGTACTCAGCCTGGTATCAAGGACGGCGTCGATCCAGTGAATCTGGACGCTGAACTGACCATTTGCAAGGCCAATGCGCACATGAGCCCCGACAAATCTGTCGAGTCGACAGACGAAGTCAGAGCCGGAAAACAGGGTGAGCAAGCTTGAGTGAACGATTCTGGCTGGCAGCCCTTGCGGGTGAAGGTGGCCTTTGGATGCAACCCTGGTTCAGAGGGTGGCCGGGGCCCGGAGGTGCTGCTGTACCTGTTGCCGTTTTCACGACAGCTTTGGATTATACCGCTGCGCCGTCGCCCGCAGCGTTTGTGGACGAGGCTTTCAGTCGACTTCTGGATGACATCAACTCGCGACTCCGGCGCTGCGCGTCGGGCGACTCGATTCCCGATTCGAACAGCAGCCTCAACTCTTCGTCGACCGCCTGGAGCTGCATGTTTGCAATGACGAGCGACAGTTCGTGCGCGATGTTGGAGTTCGGCTCGGGGTCGTGGAACGCGGCAATGCGGGACAGCACGGCAGCTCCCTCGTTGTCTTGCTGTGATGCCTGCCTCAGCTCCGCGAGCAGAGCCGCCGCAGCAAGCGGGCCGTGCTCGTGAACGCATTGCTCGATGCGCCCGAAGAACGTGTCGTACGGGCCGGGTTGGGCTGCCAGCAAGTCATGCGCCTCGGCGTCCAGTGTTTCCCACAGCTCACTGCGCTGGAGCAACAACCAGATGGCCCGATCAAGCGCGTTGGCAGTACCTTTGCTGATCGTTCGGTTGCGGCGCTGGACTGGACGCGGGGCCGGCTCGCGAACGGATGACCGCGCTGCGGCCTGGCCCCATTGAGCCAGAAGCTGATCTGCGTCGTCGCGCCCGGCGGCAGCAAGCTCACCCAGCAGCTGGCGTTTGAGCGCCCCGGCGGGCATCGCCGCCCACAGAGGTTTCGCGTTGTTCAGCATGTGCGCGCGGCCTTCGGCGGTGGCCAGGTCGCAACCTTCGCTGGCAACCGCAACCAGTTGGCGCGACAGCGGTATCGCCTGTGCAATGCATTCCTCGAAGGCGACGGCACCGTGCTCGCGCACATACGAATCGGGGTCGTGTTCGGGCGGCAGGAAGAGAAAGCGAACCGTGCGTGTGTCGCTTGCGTGCGGCAGGCTCGCCTCCAGCGCTCGCTGGGCAGCACGCCGGCCGGCGGCATCGCCGTCGAAGCTGAAGACCACCGAATCGGTGAAGCGAAACAGCTTCAACAAATGCTCGGCTGTGCAGGCCGTGCCCAAGGTGGCCACCGCGTTCGCGAAGCCGGCTTGCGCCAACGCCACAACGTCCATGTAGCCCTCGACCACCAACGCGTGGCCGCGTTGGCGCAGGCCTTGTCGCGCCTCGTGCAGCCCGTACAACTCGCGGCCCTTGCTGAACACCGGCGTCTCGGGCGAGTTGAGGTACTTCGGCTCGCCCTTGTCGAGCACCCGCCCACCGAAGCCGATCACCTCGCCTTGCACCGAGCGGATCGGGAACATGATTCGATCGCGAAAGCGGTCGTAGCGTTTGCGGTTGGCCTCGTCGGCACCGTCGGCGTCCTGCGAGATCACGAGTCCAGCCTCTTCGAGAAGCGGATCGTCGTAGCGCGCGAAGGCGCTGGCCAGTGCGCGCCAGCCCTCGGGGGCATAACCAAGCCCGAAGCGCGCAGCTATCTCGCCGCTCAGGCCGCGGGCTTTCAGATAGTCGACGGCGCGGGGCGTCGACTTGAGTTGCTTGCGGTAGTGCTCGCCGGCTTTGGCGAGGGTCTCGGTCAGCGTGGCCTGGCGCACTTTCCTGGCTGCCGCCTGCTCGCGTTCCTCGGCCGAGCTGTCGTCTTCGGGCACCGTCATGCCGGCCTGTTGCGCCAAGTCGCGCACGGCGTCGGGAAAGCCCACGCCCAGGTGCTCCATCAAGAAGCCCACCGCGTTGCCGTGCACGCCGCAGCCGAAGCAGTGATAGGTCTGGCGCGTGGCGCTGACCGTGAAGCTGGGCGACTTTTCGCCATGAAACGGGCACAGGCCCTTGTGGTTGATGCCCGCCTTCTTGAGCTCCACATGACGACCCACGATGTCGACGATGTCGACCCGGGTCAGCAGGTCTTGCACGAAGGCGGCTGGAATCATTTTGCCAGTCTACCGTCGCGGTGCCGCTGGCTTTGCGCTGGCTTCGAGCGGGCGCTGCCCGCTGCGACCTCAGACCGTGGCCGCCCAGGTCGGCGTCGCCGTGCCGGTGTAACTCTTGATCCAGTCCAGCACTTCGGCCACGGGCATCGCCTTGGCGATGCCATTGCCTTGCCCGATATGGCAGCCCATCTCGATCAGCCGCGTCGCCTGCGCGGCGCACTCCACACCCTCGGCCACCACGGTACAGCCGAACGTCCTGGACAGTCCGATCACGCCTTCGACGATGGCCATGTCCTGATGGTCGGTGAGCATGTTGTGGACGAAGGAGCGGTCGATCTTGAGCAAGTCGAGCGGCAGGCGTTTCAGGTAGGTGAGCGTGGAGTAGCCGGTGCCGAAGTCGTCGAGTGCAAACCTGACGCCGAGCGCGCGGCATTCCTGCATCAGCGCACATGTGTAGTCGATGTCGGCCAGCGCTGCGGTCTCGAGAACTTCGATGATCAGGCGCTGCGCGACGGGTGAGTTGTGGCGTTCGAGCAAGGCCGCCAACCGCTGCGCAAAATTGGGTTCCTGTAGGTGGCGCGCAGAGATGTTGATGCTGAGCGTGATGTCCAACCCCAGGCGCTGCCAGCGTGCCAGTTGCTCCAGGCCTTGCTGCAGCACCCAGTCGCCGACGCCGACGCTCAGGCCGGTGTGTTCGATCAGCGGCAAGAAGGTGGCGGGCGTGATGACGCCGTGCTGCGGATGCTTCCAGCGCAGCAGCGCCTCGAACCCCAAAACCTTGCCGGTGCGCATGTCCACCTTGGGCTGGTAGTACAGCGCGAACTCTTGTGCGTCGAGCGCGTCCTGCACCCGGCCAAGTGCCTCGAAGCGCTCCTGCGTGCGCCGGTCCGACTCGGCATCGAAGAACAGGTAGCCATTGCGTCCCGACTGCTTGGCACCGTACATCGCGTGGTCGGCATGCCGGAGCAAAGTATCGGCATCCGCCCGGTCGATCGGAAACACCGTGGCACCAATGCTGGCCGTGACCGACACCGGCCCGGCTCCCACGCCCAGGCCATATGGCTGCGAGACACTGCGCAACACCCGTTCCACTGCGTGGCGGCTTTCGTCCAGCGTGGCGGTGCGAATCAGCACCACGAACTCGTCGCCGCCGAGGCGCGCCACGGCCTCTGGCAGGCCATGCCCACTTTGCGCGCTGCGCCTCAGGCGTTCGGCCAGGTCGACCAGCAGCCGGTCACCGATTTCGTGGCCGAAGCTGTCGTTGACCGGCTTGAAGCGGTCGAGGTCGAGGTAGCACACCGTCAGCAGCGTGCCTTCGCGCTCGCTCACAGCGAGGGCTTTGCCGAGCATCAAGGCGAGGCGAGTGCGGTTCGGCAATCCGGTGAGTTCGTCGAAGTGCGCCTGACGCTCGAGCAGCTCTCGCTGCTGGCGCGCCTCGGTGATGTCGGACATCGCCAGCGCATGAAACCGCACGTCGCCCGCGGCTCCCCTGACGGCGGAGATCGTGACTTGCAGCGTGCACGATTCACCGTTGCGGCGCTTGTCCATCATCTCGCCGCGCCAGGTGCCGCAGGCCTGCAAGCTGTCGAACAAGACGGCCTGCTGGGCGGCGGCCGATGAGCCCGGCGGTGCCGGCCTCAACAGCCCCGGCACGCTGGCGCGCATCTCGTCGAGCGAGTAACCGGTGATCCGCGAAAAAGTCGGGTTGGCATCCAGCACACGGTAAGAGGCGTCGGTGATCAGCAGACCTTCGTGCAAATGCTGAAACAGCGTTGATGACAATTGATGGCGCTCTTCCGCAACGCGCTGATCGTCGATGTCGACTGCGGTGACGATCACGCGCAACGGGTGACCCTCCGGGCTGCGGTCGACAACCGTGGCGTGGCCAGCGAACCAGCCCCATTTCCCGTCGTTGCGCAGCAGTCGCCCGGTCATCTTCGGTGTGCCGCCGCCGGGTTGGCTCAGGCTCTTGAACGTCTGCTCGATGGTGGCTCGGTCGTCTGCGTGGATTCGCGTCCACACGGCCGCCGCGCTGTCGCCAAACGATTGCGAACGATAGCCGAGCAGCGCCAGCCAACGGCGCGAGAAAGTGAAACGTCCAGCGCGCCGATCCCACTCGCCCACACCGATGTTCGAGTCGTCCAGAGCGACCCGCCAGCGCGCCTCGTTCGCGCTCAGTTCGCCGATGAGCGCGGTCAACAGCAACGGCATGGCGGTCAACGTGCCGACGTATCCCCACAGCAACGCCAGACCGGTGGCGGTGTTCGGGACCGCGAATGGCCCGTGCCCGCGGGTGGTGGCCCAGGCGGCA
>JANNEI010000715.1:0-2764 GCA_031378565.1 Burkholderiales bacterium | reverse complement strand
GGCGCGCACCGCCGACAGGTAGGGCTCGTAGGTCATGCCGGCGTCGAGGTCGGCGGTGCCCGCGATCATCGCGTTGGCGGCAGCTTGCGGCGACAGGTTGACCACCTTCACGTCCTTGATCGACAGGCCGTTCTTCTTCAGGATCCAGGCCAGCGTGAAATAGGTGGCGGTGCCAGGCGCGTCGGCGGCCACGGTCTTGCCTTTCAGCTCGGTGATCTTGCCGATGCCGGGCTTGACCACCATGCCGTCGGCACCGTAGCTCTTGTCGAGCTGGAAGATCTGCGTGGTGGGCACGCCGTTGGCGTTCCAGACGATCCAGGTTTCGACCGTGGTGGCGGCACACTGGATGTCGCCCGAGGCCAGCACCAGGTGCCGGTCTTTTTGCGGAATCTTCTTGATCGAAACGTCAAGCCCGTGCTTCTTGAAGATGCCGGCTTCCTTCGCGAGCGTCAGCGGCGCGAAGCCGGTCCAGCCCGAGATGCCGATGGCGACCTTGGTCTCCTGGGCGCTGACGTGGGCTGCCGCGCACAAGGCGGCAGCGGCGAATGCAAGCAGGGGTTTTTTCATGGGGCTTCCTCGGGTTGAAAACAGGTCAGGGTCAGGCCGGCAGCCACAGCACCGGCAGCTGCGGCAGCGTACGCAAAATGCGCGCCAGTGAACCGTCGCGCACCAGCTCGGTCGCGTGCTCGATGTCGGGTGCCAGGTAGCGGTCCTGCGCCATCTCGGGCACCGTCTCGCGCAGCAGCGCGTGCACCCGTTCGAGCGCTGCCGAGCTTTGCAGCGGACGCAGAAACTCGATGCCCTGCGCGGCGGCCAGCAACTCAATGCCCAGGATGTGCGCGGTGTTCGAAATCATCGGCTGCAGCCGGCGCGCCGCGAAGGTGGCCATCGACACATGGTCTTCCTGGTTGGCGCTGGTGGGCAGGCTGTCGACGCTGGCCGGGTGCGCGAGCGATTTGTTCTCGGACGCCAGCGACGCGGCCGTCACGTGCGCAATCATGAAGCCGCTGTTCAGCCCCGCGTCGGCCGTCAAGAACGGCGGCAGGCGCGAGACGCCGCTGTCGATCAGCATCGCGATGCGGCGCTCGGCGATGGCGCCCACTTCGGCGATGGCCAGCGCCATGCCGTCAGCCGCCAGCGCCACTGGCTCGGCGTGGAAGTTGCCGCCGGAAATGAGCTCCCCCCCGAAGCGTCCTTCGGCCGCCTCCCCCCCAGGGGGGCGCCGCTGGCGGCCTGGCGAAGCCAGTTCCGCGGCGTCCGCTTGGTGCGTTTCTTCGTTGTCGTCGACGAACACGAGCGGGTTGTCCGTGACGGCATTCGCTTCGCGCAGCAGCACCAGCGCGGCATGGCGCAACTGGTCCAGGCAGGCACCCACCACCTGCGGCTGGCAGCGCAATGAATACGGGTCTTGCACGCGGTCGTCGCCTGCCAGATGCGACTGCCGAATCTCGCTGCCGGCCAGCAGCGCGCGGTAGTACTGGGCCACGTCGATCTGCCCCGGCTGGCCGCGCAGCGCGTGGATGCGCGGGTCGAACGGGCCGTCACTGCCGCGCGCGGCGTCCACCGTCAGCGCGCCGATCACCAGCGCCGCTTCAAGCACCGGCTCGAAGGCAAGCAGCGCGTGCAGCGCCAGCGCGGTCGACGTCTGCGTGCCGTTGATCAGCGCCAGGCCTTCTTTCGCGCCCAGCGTCAGCGGCGCAATGCCGGCCTGCTTCAACGCGTGAGCGGCGCTGCGGCGGTGGCCATCGATCAGCATCTCGCCTTCGCCCATCAGCGCCAGCGTCATGTGGGCCAGCGGTGCCAGGTCGCCCGAGGCACCGACCGAACCTTGCGACGGCACATACGGCACCAGGCCGGCGTTGTGGACCTGCAGCAGGGTGTCGACCACCACCGCGCGCACGCCGGAGTGGCCGCGCGCCAGGCTGGCCGCCTTCAGCGCCAGCATCAGCCGCACCACCTCGGGTGCCAGCGGCTCACCGACACCGACGCTGTGGGAACGGATCAGGTTCAGCTGCAACGTATCGAGCTGCGCCTTGCTGATGCGCTGGTTGGCGAGCTTGCCGAACCCGGTGTTGACGCCGTAGACCGGCGCATCGCCATCGGCTGCGCGCTGCACGACTTGCGCGCTGGCGCAGATGGCGTCGTAGGCACTGGCCGGAAGGCTCAGCGTGACGCCGCCGGTGTGGATGGATTGGAGCTGGTCGAGCGTGATCGCGCCCGGTTCCAGCGCCAGTTCCGTTCCGACGACACCCACGCTCAAGCCCCCGCCATCGGCATCTTCACGCCCTGCTCGTGCGCGCACTTCACCGCCGCTTCATAACCGGCATCCGCATGCCGCATCACGCCGGTCGCCGGGTCGTTCCAGAGCACGCGCTCGATGCGTCTGTCGGCTGCCGCCGTTCCATCGCAAACAATCACCACGCCGGCATGCTGCGAGTAGCCCATGCCGACACCACCGCCATGGTGCAGCGAAACCCAGGTCGCGCCGCCTGCCGTGTTCAGCAGCGCGTTCAGCAACGGCCAGTCGGACACCGCGTCCGACCCATCGAGCATCGCCTCGGTCTCGCGGTTCGGCGACGCCACCGAGCCGCTGTCCAGATGGTCGCGGCCGATCACGATCGGAGCCTTCAACTCGCCGCTGCGCACCATCGCGTTGAAGGCCAGCCCGGCGCGGTGCCGCTCGCCCAGGCCGATCCAGCAGATGCGCGCCGGCAGGCCCTGGAAAGCGATGCGCTCGGCCGCCATGTCGAGCCAGCGGTGCAGG
>JANNEI010000712.1:0-3462 GCA_031378565.1 Burkholderiales bacterium | reverse complement strand
CCGGGCTTGTTCGTGTTCACCGGGCTCGGGTCACGCGGCATCACCTGGAGCGCGGTCGGCGCGCAAACACTGGCCGCGTGGATCACCGGGGCACCGATGCCGCTGGAGTCGAGGCTGCTCGATGCCGTGGACCCGGCGCGCTTCGTCGTCAGGGCGGTGCGGCGCAGCGCCAGCCGCACGTCACAGACCCGCTGACCACGGGCTGGCGGGCGGTCAGACCGCGGCCAACCAGCCCCGCAGCGCCTCGTAGACACGCGGGTGGTTCAGCAAAGTCATGTGGCCCAGGCCGGGCAACTCGACACGCTGCACATCACCGACCAGGCCGTCGTCTGCCGCGCTGCCCTGCGACACCAGGCCGTCGCCCAGCCACTTGCCGGCCAGCTTGCCCAGCGCACTGGAGGACGCGCCGGCGAGGCTGCCGACCACCAGCCGCAGCGGAATTTCCGGGCCGACATCGGCGCGCGCCGCAATGCCACGCTCGTCACGCTCGTCACGTTCGCCAACTCCACCACGCCCATGCCGCAAATCCTTGATGCCCTGGCTGCGCGCGTTCGCGATGCGGGACAGCGGCTGCGTCACTTCGGACACGGCAAGCGCAACACTCGTCAGGTGGCCGAGTTGTTCCAGACGCGCCCCCTGGTGCGGCGTGCCCAGGCAAATCAGCATGCCCGTTCGGCGCGACCACGACAGGCCCAGGCGCAGCGCTTCATCGCAGGCGGCGCGGGCCACCAGGCCTCCCATGCTGTGGCCGACCAGCACCAGCTCATTCAGGCCAGCCGGCGCGGCTTGCAGCAATTGCTCCAGCTGCGCCGCCAGCTCGCGGGCGTTGTCTTCGACTGCAAGGCCGGTGTTGTAGCGCAGGTAGACGCAACTCATGCCCAGCTCGTGTGCAAGCAAGCTGCCGTAATGAATGGGCTCGCCGGGCGGCAGCGCAGACGCCCACTCGGGCGCGGCCCAGGCTTCGGAATTCAGCAGCCAGCTGTGTTCGTCGCAGGCCAGGCCGTGGATGAACACCACCACGCGCGCCTTCAGTCCGGCCAGTGCCTCCCGCGTCAACGGCAGCGGCACTCCGTCGGCGTGAAAACCCATGTTCACCGCGAGTGCGCTGCCGCTGCGGGCCAGCGCATCGCCGAAGGCCGCGTTCAGCGCACTGCGAGCCGAAAGCTCGCCGCCCGTGATCGGCTTCGCGGGGTCGGTGGCCAGTTGCTCGGCCAGCCCTGCCAGCGTCAGCGCGGCACCGCCGCCGTGGCGCACGGCCGCGTACACGCCGTGGGTGATGGCGTCGTGCACGCTGCGCACCAGCCCGGCTGGCACAGCCAGACCCGGCACGTACTGCAGCGCATCGAACGTCTTGGCGGAAATGGCCTGGTGCATCTGCTGCACCTGGGTGGTGGTGGCCTTGAAGCCGGCCTTCACGGCAGGCGCATAGGCGGCAGGGGTGACGGGGGCGGCCTCGGGCGTGGCTGCCGATCCCGGCGGCGTCGCTGAAGCCAGCGGGCGCGATCGGCGCGGGGGCATGGCAGGCGCGTCGCTCAAGTCGCGGCCGGTTCTCCGGACGCGGGAGGGGATGTCTCGCCATCCGGCGGCGCAGCACCTTGCTCGGGCTCGCCGTCACCGACCTTGCGGCCGGCCTTGTCCTTCAGCTTCTCTTCCTTCTTCTTCTTCTTGGCCAGCTCGCGCTGGCGCTTTTCGAACGAGTAGTTGGGCTTGGCCATGGGCCGTCCTTCATGCAAATGACACAACCCCGAGGGTACGCTGTTTTCACAGCGCTCCGGCCACTCAGAACCTCAGCGTCTTCACGCCGTCGGGCGTGCCCAGCAAGCACAGGCTGGCCTTGTTGCGGGCAAAGATACCCACGCTGACGACACCCGGCCATTGGTTGATGAATGCCTCCATCGCCGGCGGGTCGGTGATGGACAGGCCGCGCACGTCGATGATGTGGCAGCCGTTGTCGGTCACCACGCCAGCGCGCAAGGTGGGCTGGCCGCCGAGTGCGCGCAGTTGCCGCGCCACCTGAGCCGTGGCCATCGGAATCACCTCGACCGGCAGCGGGAAGCGGCCCAGCACATCGACCAGCTTCGATGCATCGGCGATGCAGACGAAACGCTCGGCGATGTCGGCGACGATCTTCTCGCGCGTCAGCGCCGCCCCGCCGCCCTTGATCATGTGGCCGGCGTGGTCGATCTCGTCGGCCCCATCCACGTACAGCGGAATGCCCGTCAGCGTGTTGATGTCGAGCACCTCGATGCCATGGGCGCGCAGCCGCTCGCTGCTTTGCTCGCTGCTGGACACGGCACCTGCAATCGACGTCTTGATGGTGGCGAGCGCGTCGATGAAGCAGTTGACCGTCGAGCCGGTGCCCACACCCACCACGCTGCCCGGCACCACGTGAGCCAGCGCGGCCTGGCCGACCAACACCTTCAGTTCATCTTGGGTCATGCGGCACCGGGCGTTTGAGACAATGCCGGATTATCGAAGACAGTCACCCATGGCCCTCGTTCCCTACGCCCTCACCCGCCCATTTTTATTCGGCCTCGACCCTGAAGCTGCGCACGACCTGACGCTCGGCGCACTGGCCCGTGTGCAGCACACGCCGCTGATCTGCGCCGTGGCGCAAGCGCGGGTCGATGACCCGGTCACGGTGGCTGGCCTGAAGTTCCCGAACCGCGTCGGACTGGCGGCCGGGCTGGACAAGAACGGCCGCTGCATCGACGGGCTGGGCGCGATGGGCTTCGGCTTCATCGAGGTCGGCACCGTGACGCCGAAGGCGCAGCCGGGCAACCCCAAGCCGCGCATGTTTCGCCTGCCCGAGGCGAATGCGCTGATCAACCGCCTGGGCTTCAACAACGACGGGCTGGCGGCCTTCGTCGCCAACGTGAAGCGCGCCCGCTTCCGGCAACGCGGCGGCATCCTCGGGCTGAACATCGGCAAGAACGCAGCCACCCCGATCGAGCGCGCGGTGGACGACTACCTGTTGTGTCTGGACGGCGTCTACCCGCATGCCGACTACGTAACCGTCAACATCTCGTCGCCCAACACGCAGAACCTGCGCGACCTGCAAGGCGATGAGGCACTCGACGCGTTGCTGGCCGCTTAGCAGCGGCGCCGCGGCGAACTGGCCTCGGCGCAGAAGCGCCAGGTGCCGATGTTTCTGAAGATCGCGCCCGATCTTGACGAGGCACAAGTCGACCTCATCGCCGCTACATTGCGCCGGCACGGCATCGATGGCGTGATCGCCACCAACACCACGGTCGCGCGCGATGCAGTGCAGGGCCTGGCACATGCCGAGGAGGCTGGCGGCCTTTCGGGCAAGCCGGTTTCTGAAGCCAGCAACCGCGTCATCCGCCGCCTGCGCGCGGCATTGGGGCCGCGCTTCCCGATCATCGGCGTGGGCGGCGTGATGAGCGCGGCCGACGCGCTGGCAAAGCGCGAGGCAGGCGCCGACCTCGTGCAGATCTATAC
>JANNEI010000688.1:0-4266 GCA_031378565.1 Burkholderiales bacterium | reverse complement strand
CCGAAGCCGCGCCGTTCAAGGCCGTCGATGCGGTCAGCCTGCGTGTGAGTGCCGGCGAGGTGCTGGGCATCGTCGGCGAATCGGGCTCGGGCAAGAGCGTCACTGCGCTGGCCTTGATGGGCCTGATCGACGAGCCCGGCCGCGTGCGCGCAGAAAAGTTGGTGTTCGATGGCCGCAACCTGCTGACGCTGCCGCTCAAGCAACGTCGCCAGATGCTGGGCAAGGACATCGCGATGATTTTCCAGGACCCGATGGCCAGCCTGAACCCGTGTTTCAGCGTAGCCTTCCAGTTGATGGAGACGCTGAAGATTCACGAGGGCGGCTCCAGGCGCGAGCTGCGTGCGCGTGCTCTGCAACTGCTGCGCGACGTGGAAATCCCCGATGCCGAAGTACGCCTGGACGCCTATCCGCACCAGCTCTCGGGCGGCATGAGCCAGCGCGTGATGGTGGCGATGGCGATTGCCTGCAACCCGCGCCTGCTGATCGCCGACGAGCCCACCACCGCGCTCGACGTGACCATCCAGGCGCAGATGCTGGCGCTGCTGTTGAAGCTGCAACGCGAGCGCGGCATGGCGCTGGTGCTGATCACGCACGACCTCGGCGTGGTGGCCGAAGTGGCGCAGCGCGTGCTGGTGATGTACGCGGGCCAGGTGGTCGAGACGGCGCACGTTCCCGAGCTGTTCGACACACCGCGCCACCCCTACACCGAGGCCCTGCTGTCGGCCCTGCCCGAACACAACATCGGCCAGCGCCGCTTGCGCTCGATGGCCGGCGTGGTGCCTGGCGCGCTGGACCGACCCGCCGGCTGCCTGCTGGCGCCGCGCTGCACGTATGTGCAGCATCGCTGCCGCGCCGAGCGGCCGGGGTTGATGGGCGTTGAAGGCGCGCAGGCGCGTTGCTTCTTTCCGCTGGGTCAGCCTGCCGCAGTCGGGGTGCCGCAATGAACCCAATGCCGCCCGCATCCTGTCGCCCCGAGGTGTCGAGGGGCCTGCTCGATTCGGTGGTGCTCGATGCGCAGGCGCTGACGAAGCACTACCCGGTCAGCCAGGGGCTTTTCAAACCCAAGGCTTTGGCGCGCGCGCTCGACGGCGTGTCGTTCAGCCTGCAGTCCGGCAAGACGCTTGCCGTGGTCGGCGAATCGGGCTGTGGCAAGAGCACGCTGGCGCGGCAGATCACGATGATCGAGGCACCGACGTCGGGCACTCTGCAGCTCACCGGCGTCGATGTCACACGGTTGGGAAAAAGACGGATTGACGCGGCGCTCAAGAAGCGGCTGCGCCAGCAAGTGCAGATGGTGTTCCAGAACCCGTTCGCCAGCCTCAACCCGCGCAAGAAGATCGCCCACGCGCTGGCCGAGCCGCTGCTGATCAACACGCCGCTGACCGCGCCTGAGCGCGCCGAGCGGGCCGGCGCGATGATGGCCCGTGTCGGCCTGCGCCCCGAGCACGCCGAGCGCTATCCGCACATGTTTTCGGGCGGGCAGCGGCAGCGGGTCGCGATTGCCCGCGCGCTGATGCTGCAACCGAAGATCGTGGTGCTCGACGAGCCGGTGTCGGCGCTCGACGTGTCGATCCAGGCGCAGGTGCTGAACCTGCTGATGGACCTGCAGGACGAAACCCAGGTCGCCTATGTCTTCATCTCGCACAACCTGGCCGTGGTCGAGCTGATCGCCGACGAAGTGCTGGTGATGTACCTCGGCAAGGTGGTCGAGCAGGCACCCAAGGCGACGTTGTTCAGCGCGCCGCGGCATCCGTACACGCGCGCCTTGCTGGCCAGCACGCCGCGCATCGACGTGGGCGCACGCCAGCAGAAGCAGGTGCTCAGCGGCGAGCTGCCATCACCGCTGAACCCGCCGTCGGGCTGCGCGTTCCACAAGCGCTGCCCGCATGCGGCGGCGCGATGCGCGGTCGAGGTGCCGGCGCTCGAAGACCTGGGGCGCGGCCAGTGGGTGGCCTGCCTGCGCGTGCACGAAATCGGCTGACGCCTGAGCGGCTGAGCGTTGCGCTGGTGCAGCGCGCCGACTTCAGCGCCGCGGCCTGCGGCCGAGCAGCATCTCGCCCAGGCCGCGCGGCACTGCACGCGCAGCCGGGTGGCCGCGTGTGGCGAGCAGCGCCGACACGAGGTACAGCGCGTTGAGCAGCCGACTTGCCCGTTCGTGGCTCATGCCCGGCCAGCTGGCGATCGTGCGCAGCGAAACGGTTTCGCGTCGCAACCGCTCGGCGGCCGGTCCCAGCGCGCCAGCCAGGCCCAGGCCGTCGGCGGCCGGGTTCTTGATGGCGCGGTAGGCGGCCGTGCCGGCGATCTCTGCCAGCAACTCGCTGCGCGGGCCGTCCAGGGCCAGCGACCACAACAGCGGCAGCAGCGGGCGGTAGTGTTCGGCCTGTGCCACCCGCTCGTGCAGCCAGTGGCCGGGCGGGCGCACGCCGGGGGCCTCGGCGCTGAGCAGGCTGGCTCGGCCCAGTGCGGCTGGCGCGGCCTGCGCGATGTCGAGCGGCGAGTGGTACAGCATCTGCGTCGGGAACAGCGTCAGCGGCCAGACCAGCCCCTCGACCTGCAGGCACAGCAGGGCAGGTTCGCGGTGGCGCATGCAGGCGGCTGCCACCTCCAGCACGTCGTTGCTGCCGCCGCCCGCGTCCAGTCGACGCAGGTCGGCCAGCAGGGTGGTGGGCAGCACGGTGGGCCCCGCCAGACGTGCGAAACCACTGGTGCCCGTCAGCGACCTGGCACGCTCGAATCCGCTCACACGCCACAGCGTTGATTCTTCAAAATCGCGCATCCGCCAATGGTCGCCAAGCTGCGGTCGCAGGTTGTCAGAAGATGTACGCCGTGCCGGCATTCATCACGCTTGTGTTGCGCTGACCCGCTACAAACGAGAACGATCACCCACCGTGGCGCGGTTAAGCTGGCATCTCGAAAGCTCCAGTGCGGCAGATGAACGAACCACAGACGCAGGCGTCGCCGGGAATGCCCGCCGACATGTCCCCGATGGCCGATTCGGCACCGCGGCCGGCCGCGCCGCTGCCACCCGGCTGGCGGCTCGGGGGGTGGGAGATCCAGCGCGCGATCGCCCGCAGCGAGAGCAGCGTGGTCTACCTGGCCACCGACCACGCGCTGGACATGGCCGTGGCGATCCAGGAGTACCTGCCGGCGCGCTTCGCCCAGCGCGACGCCGCGTACCACCTGCATGGCGGGAATCCGTCGCGGGACGAGGTGATCGCGCGCGGCCTGCTCGCTTTCGTCAGTGAGGCCCGGCTGCTGGCGCGCTGCGACCATCCCTCGCTGGTGCGCGTATCGGGGCTGTTCGAGGCGCTCGGCACCGCTTACCGCGTGATGCCCCTGTACGACGGCAGGCGGCTGCTCGACGTTCGCCGCGACATGCGCACGCCGCCCGATGAGGCGTCGCTGCGCAGCCTGACGCACGCCCTGCTCGGCGCGCTGGAGGCTTTTCACCGCAGCGGGCAGGGGCATGGCGGCGTGACACCCGCAAACATCTTGTTGCTTGCCGACGACCGTCCCTTGCTGCTCGGCCCCGGCGCGGCCGACCGCGAAATTGCCAGCGACCTGGTGGAATCGCTGATGGCGGGGCTGGAGCCGTCGTTCACGCCGCCGAATGCGGGGGCCGGTGCCCATTTGCAGCGGGGAAGTGTTTCGGCTGACCTGTACGCGCTGGCCGAAGTGCTGCGCTTCTGCATCACCGCCGAATTGCCGGCGGCCTCGACCGCGCCACGCGAACGCGAACCGCTGGCCGCGGTCATCGCGGGGGCCTTCGAGCCCGCCGCTCGGCCACGCTACAGCGCCGCCTTGCTCGGCGTGATCGACGCCGCCTGCTCGGCCGATGCCGCGCAGCGTCCACACAGCGCAGCGCAGTTCCGCGACTGGCTGGAGAAGCGGGAGCCGCCCGCGCCCCGGCCCGTGCCGCCGCTGTTGATGCTGATGCCACCCGTCGAATCGCGGCCCGGTCCTGTGCTGCTGGAGCTGGAGCCTGAGCCCGAGCCCGAGTCCGCGCCCGAGCCTGAACCTGCACCTGAGGCCGAGGCCCAGGCCCAGGCCCAGGGCGAGGCCGAACCCGAGCCCGAGCCCGTTCTTGCGAGCGAGCCGCCGTTGCCCCCGCCCGTCTTGCCTCCATCACCACCATCACCCCTGCCACCACCGATCGGCACCGCGGCGGACACATCGACCCCCGCGCCGCCACCGACGGCCATCGCCGAACCGGTGCCGCTGGCCGGGACCGTCCGCGCTGCGCCGTCGCAACCGTTGCGCTGGACT
>JANNEI010000398.1:0-2368 GCA_031378565.1 Burkholderiales bacterium | reverse complement strand
CCGGTCACCGAAGCCGTCACTGGGCTCGACCTGGTGGCGTGGCAGTTGCGCGTGGCGCGCGGCGAGCCGCTGCCGTTGCAACAACAAGAGGTGAGGTTCAACGGCCACGCGATCGAGGTGCGGCTGTGCGCCGAAGACGAGGCTTTCACACCGCACGCAGGGCGCATCCAGCGCTTCATTGCGCCGGAAGGTTTGCGCATGGACCACGCGCTGAGAGCGCCCCCAGGCCGACGGGATGCGTCGTCCGCCCCCCGAGGGGATGCCGGAAAGTGGCGGAGCCACATTTCCTTGACAGACGGCACAGACGTGTCGCCGCACTACGACTCGATGCTGGCCAAGCTGATCGCGTATGCGCCGACGCGGGACCAGGCCATCGATGAATTGCGTCTCGGCCTGGCGCGCACCACGCTGCTGGGTCTGCCAACCAACCGTGGCTTGCTGATGGAATGCCTGGACAACGCGGTGTTTCGCGCGGGCGAGGTGCGCATCGGTTTCCTGGCCGAACACGCGCCCGCGTTGCGTCTGCGCATTGCCGCCCGAGAGGCCGAATGCCTGGTGCTCGCCGCAGCCGCGATGCTGACCCACGCGGCATCGGGAGCGGTCACCCTGCCCTGCCCGTTCGAGCGACCGCTTCGGCTGCGGCACCGCGACACGCTGCACGAGCTTCGGGTGCTTGAACAGGTGCCCGACAGCCTGCTCGTCAATGTGAATGGCCAGACGACGCTGGTTCGCCGCGCGCTCACCGACGACGGCTGCCAGCTCACCTCGAACGGCATCACGCAGCGGGTGCAGTGTGTTCCCGTGACCACGCATCAATGGCATGTGCAGGTGGGCGATGTCGATCTGTTCATCGTCGATGCCTCGTTCGAGCCGGCCGCCTCGTCGTCACGCGGAACCCTCGGCACCGACCTCAGGGCACCGTTCAGCGGCAAGGTGGCGGCCGTCCACGCCACCGTGGGTCAGACGGTGAAGGCGGGCGACACGCTGGTGGTGATCGAGTCGATGAAGCTCGAACACGCGATGACCGCGCCGCGCGACACGCGCATCGCGACCGTGGCGGTCGAGCCGGGGCAACAGGTGTCGCCCGGGCAACTTCTGCTGAGCTTCGACCCCGCATGAATGCCGAACTGCTGGAACAACGCACCGCGTTGATCGACACCGTGCAGCGGTTCGCGCAGCGCGAGATAGCACCTTTCGTCACGGCTTGGGACGAAGCCGGCATGTTCCCGCGCCGGCTGTACACGCAAGCGGCTGAACTGGGCTTGCTGGGCCTGGGCTATCCGGAAGAACTCGGCGGCACGCCGGCAGGCTGGATGCTGCGCCTGGCGTGCGCGCAAACGATCTCGCGCTTCGGTGCCAGCGGCGGCGTGCTGGCGGGTCTGTTCTCGCACAACATCGGCTTGCCGCCGGTGCTGGCGCATGGCTCGGACGAGGTGCAGCAGCGGGTGATTCCGCCGGTGCTGCGGGGCGAAAAGATCGCAGCACTCGCCATCACCGAATCGGGCGGCGGATCGGACGTGGCGCGGTTGAAAACGACCGCCATCCGCGATGGTGCCGACTACCTCGTCAACGGTGAAAAAGTCTTCATCACTTCGGGCGTGCGCGCCGACTTCCTGACGGTGGCGGTGCGCACCGGCGAGCCCGGGCCGCGGGGCCTGTCGCTGCTGCTGGTGCCGGGCGACGCAACCGGCGTGCAGCGCAGCGCATTGACCAAGATGGGCTGGCACTGCTCGGACACCGCGCAGCTCCGCTTCACCGATGTGCGCGTGCCCGCGGCCAACCTGATCGGCGACGAAGGCGCGGGCTTCAAGTACATCATGAGCAACTTCAACGGCGAGCGGCTGGTGATGTCGGCCGCCGCACTCGGCTTCGCGCAGGCCTGCTTCGATGAAGCCCTCGACTGGGCGCGCCAGCGCCAGACCTTCGGCACGCCGCTGGTCGAGCGCCAGGTGATCCGGCACAAGCTGATGGACATGCAGATGCGCATCGCGTCCAGCCAGGCCTGGGTCGATGCGCTGGGTGAGCGGGCCGACGCGGGCGATGCGTCGGCCGACTGGGTGGCCCAGGTCTGCTTGTTGAAGAACCACGCAACGCAAGGCATGCAGTGGTGTGCCGACCAGGCGGTGCAGATTCTGGGCGGCATGGGCTTCATGCGTGGCACCCGAAGCGAGCGCATCTACCGCGAGGTGAAGGTGATGATGATCGGCGGCGGCGCGGAAGAGATCATGAAAGAACTGGCCGCAAAACAACTCTCCATCTGAGGAACAGTCATGGCGAAGAAACCCAAGTTCAGCACCCTGAAACTCGACGTGAAGGAGCGCATCGCAACCCTCACGCTGAACCGGCCCGAGCGGCTCAACGCCATCAA
>JANNEI010000655.1:0-6258 GCA_031378565.1 Burkholderiales bacterium | reverse complement strand
TCGAGCCCGTAGCGCGCCATGTCGCCGACCTTGAAGTTCTCGACGAACACATCGCTGCTCAGTGCCAACTGACGGATCAGGTCCTGGCCCTCGGCGGCGGCAATGTCGACGGTGACCGAGCGCTTGTTGCGGTTGGTGCCGAGGTAGTACGCGGCCTCGGCACTGTCCTCGCCGTGGCGGTCCTTCAGGAAGGGCGGACCCCAGCCGCGCGTGTCGTCGCCACGCAGCGGACGCTCGACCTTGACGACGTCGGCACCCAGGTCGGCCAGCGTCTGGGTGCACCACGGGCCGGCGAGCACGCGCGAGAGGTCGAGCACGCTGATTCCGGCCAGGCTTTGCGCGGGTCGGGGGCTTGCGAGAGCGTCCATCCGGCAATTGTGGTGCGTTCGTGATAATCAGTCGATGCAGTCTTTGAAAGCGCGGTACGCCGTGGGCTTGACGTGGTGCCTGGCCGCTTGTTCGCCAGCGCTGGATTGGCGCGAGATCCGGCCACCCGAAAGCGGTGCGGTCGCGATGTTTCCCTGCAAGCCCGACCGGTTCGCGCGCAGCGTGACGCTGGGGCCTGAAAGGGTTCAGATGCACCTGGCGTCGTGTTCCGCGGGCGGCGCGATCTACGCGCTGTCGCATGCCGAACTCGTTGACCCCGCCCACATCACGGCGGCGTTGCAGGCGCTGCGCTCGGCGGCGGCGCTCAACATCGGCGGTCAGGCGACCGTGCTGTCACCCATGCAGGTGAGCGGCATGACGCCGCACCGGCTTGCCGAGCATCTGGCCATCGAGGGCCGCCGCGCCGATGGTGGTGCACTGCGCGAAGAGATCGGCGTGTTCACGCGCGGGCGGCGTGTCTTCCAGGCCACGGTCATTGGCGACGTGCTCGATCCGCAAGCCACCGAGACCTTCTTCGCTGGCCTGAAGTTGCCGTCGTGACGGACGCTGTCGCCGAGCCCGTGGCGGTCGCCGGCCCGCCGCCCGTTTCGAGTTCGCGGTCGGCGCTGTCGTCGCGTGCTGCCGTGGTTGTGTTTCTGTGCTTTGCCTTTGCGTACTTCTTCTCGGCCCTGGTGCGGGGTGTGACGGCCACGCTGGCCCCTCAATTCAGCGCCGAGATCGGGCTCGGCGCGGGTGACCTGGGGCTGCTGGCGGGGGCGTATTTCATCGGTTTCGCGGCCATGCAATTGCCGCTGGGCAGGGCACTGGACCGGTTCGGGCCGCGGCGCGTGCTGGTTGCCTTCATCGCCGTTGCCGTGATCGGTTGCACAGCCTTTGCGCTGGCCCGCAGCTTCGTCGGCTTGACGCTGGCGCGCGCCCTCATCGGAATGGGGGTGAGCGCTTGCCTGATGGCACCGATGACGCTGTTTCGGCACCGCTTCGGCGATGCCGCGCAAATGCGCGCAAATTCGTGGATGCTGATGACGGGGTCGCTCGGCATGCTGGCGTCGACCTTGCCGGTGCAGTGGCTGTTGCCGCTGCTGGGTTGGCGCGGGCTGTTCTGGGGGTTGGCGGTGTCCTTCGCCACGGCGATGGTGATGATCGCGTGGTGGGTGCCACGCGACGCTGTGACGCCCACTGTCGCATCGACCGTGGCCACGGAGCAGGCCGCGGGTTACGGCGCGGTGTTCAGGCACCCGAGCTTCTTGCGGTTTGCCCCGATGGGCTTCTTTCACTATGGGGGCTTGGTGGCCGTGCAGTCGTTGTGGGCGGGGCCGTGGCTGTCTCAGGTGTGCGGCTACACGCCGGCGCAGACTGCGCTGGGGCTGTTCGCCATCAACCTCTCGATGCTGGCGGCATTTTCGCTGTGGGGCGTGCTCGTGCCGCGCCTGTATGCGCGCGGCTGGACGGCTCAGCGACTGATCGCGCGCGGGGTCCCGCTGTCGCTGTTGCTGTTGGCCATGGCGGTGGCGCTGGGCCATCGCGCCACGGCGTGGGCCTGGGCGCTGTTCTGTGTGTCCAGCACGGTCGTCTCGCTGTCGCAACCGGCCATCGGCCAGGCGTTTGCTCACTCATCCGCCGGCAGGGCCTTGTCGGCCTACAACCTGATCATCTTCCTGGGAATTTTCGTGCTGCAGTGGGGGATCGGGCTTGCCGTGGACGGGCTGAGGGCTGTCGGCTGGAGCACCGAGTCATCGTTTCAGGGCGCGTTCGCGTTGATGACAGCAGGCTGTCTGTTTTCGTATGTGTGGTTTTTGCGTCTAGATGACTCCGCGCAGCCTGCGCAAACGAGCCGCCGCGAATCAACTGTTGATAATCGCTGACCATGCCGGGACTTCTGATCATTGCCCACGCACCGCTCGCGTCGTCGCTGAAAAGCGTCGCCGAGCACGCGTTTCCAGACTGCTCCCGCGTGCTGGAAGCGTTCGACGTGCCGGCCGATATGGCGATCGAAGACATCGAATCGCATGCCCGCGAACTGCTCGCGCGGGTTCGCAACCCAGAGGCGCTGATCTTCACCGACGTGTTCGGTGCCACCCCCTGCAACGTGGCCCAGCGTCTGGCCGGCGCGGTGGAGGCTGCGCAGGTCAAGGTGATCGCCGGCGTCAACGTGCCGATGCTCTGGCGCTGTCTTTGTTACGCCAATGAGCCGCTCGACGCGCTGGTCGCGCGGGCGATGGCGGGTGCCACGCAAGGCGTGATGCAAGTGACCGTCTCGCGCCCGCAGAATCAGTCTGTCAAACCCGGTGCCAATGATCAAAACCAACATCAGCATCAGCAATAAACTCGGCCTTCATGCCCGCGCGTCAGCCAAGCTCACCAAGCTGGCCAGTTCGTTTCAGAGTGAAATATTCATGAGCCGAAACGGCCGCCGCGTGAATGCGAAAAGCATCATGGGCGTGATGATGCTGGCTGCCGGCATCGGCAGTGAAGTCGAGCTTGAAACCGAGGGCGAGGACGAACAGGCCGCGATGTCTGCGCTGCTGGCCCTCATCAACGACAAGTTCGGCGAAGGGCAGTGACGGCTGAGCCTGCGAGTTTCAGCTGCCGAGAAAGTGCTTGCGGTAACGCGCCGGCAAGTCGGCAATGCGCATCATCATCGGCAGATCTGCGCTGTTGAAGTCCGGGTCCCAGGCAGGCGCACCCAAAACCTTCGCACCGCAGCGCAGATAGCCCTTGATCAGCGCGGGCGCTTCCACGTCCAGGTCGCGTCGCAGTTCTTCGACCGGCAACGCCAAGCGCGGTTGAACCTGCCACTCGATGGGTGCGAGATGGGTCTTGCGCAGTTGCTCCCACAGGCTTGCGGCCATGTGGCCACCGTCGCGCATGCTGACGCTGGCGCAGCCCACCATGGTGTCCAACTGGTTGCGCACCATGAACTCGGCGAGCGCGCCCCACAGCGCCAAGATGGCACCGCCGGTGCGCCAATCCGGGTGCACACACGAGCGCCCCAGCTCGACCATCTTTGCGCGCAGCGGCCGCAAGCGCGTCAGGTCGAATTCGGTTTCGCTGTACAAGCCGCCGACCCGTTGCGCTGACGCTGGCGTCAGCACGCGATAGGTTCCGATCACCGCACGGTGCTCACCGCGACCGACTGGCGCACGCACCAGCAAGTGCTCGCAGTACGGGTCGAACATGTCGATGTCGTGCCCTGCCGGCGATCCCTTCGGCACCGCCAACCGAGCGCCCATTTCGTCCGCGAAGACGAGGTGCCTCAGCCGTTGCGCTTCCCGAATCTCATCGTCATTGCGAGCCCAAACCACTTCAAACCCAGCCTTGTGATCGCCGGCAGAAGCGGTGTCCGGGGAGCGTGGGTGAAGTGACCTCCGTGGCGAGATCGGGGCTCGCAAATCGGCCAACGGCATCGTGGGTGAAGGCAGGTCTCGCATCGTATTCTCCGGAGTATTGAAGCGAATGCTCACCCTGTGTGATGACGCCGTCGTGAAGCAGCGGTGACCACGCGGTGACAGCTGCTCGCTCACTCGTGTTGGTGGGTGGCAAACCCGATGCTGGCGCGCACGTGCCACTGCTAGCATGGGTGCATGAGCATTCAGCTGTTTGGCCTGCCTGTGTCTCGCGGTGTAGCGATTGGCCGTGCGGTTCTGGTCGCGTCGAGTCGGGTGGATGTCGCGCACTATTTCGTCGACGACTCGCGCGTTGAACACGAGATCACCCGGCTGCGGATCGCCCGCGACGAGGTCGCCGCCGAATTGACTGCGCTGCAACGTGACCTGCCGACCGAGGCACCCGCCGAGTTGTCGGCCTTGCTCGACGTGCACCTCATGCTGCTTCACGATGAGTCGCTGACGGGTGCCACCAAGCAGTGGATTCGCGATCGTCACTACAACGCCGAGTGGGCGCTGTCAGCCCAGCTCGAAGTACTGGCGCGGCAGTTCGACGAAATGGAAGATGAGTATCTGCGTGAGCGCAAGGCCGATCTCGAACAGGTGGTGGAACGCCTGCTTCGGGTCATGGCCCGCGGCGTGGCCTCGGCTGCGACGGCGCAATCCCCGTCGGATGCGGCAGCAGCACCCAACCAGCGCGACTTCGCCGGTGAAGACCCGTTGATCCTGGTGGCGAACGACATCGCGCCCGCCGACATGCTGCAGTTCAAGCGCAGTGTGTTCACCGGCTTCATCACCGAGGTGGGGGGGAAAACGTCGCACACGGCCATCGTGGCGCGAAGTCTCGACATCCCCGCCGTGGTGGGCGCGCGCGAAGCCAGCCGGATCATCCGGCAGGACGACTGGTTGGTGATCGATGGCGACGCTGGAATCGTCATCGTGAGTCCATCGCCGATCCTGCTCGAAGAGTACCGATTCAGGCAGCGGCAAAGCGAGCTCGAACGTGCGCGCCTGTCGCGGCTGCGGCACACCCCGGCCATCACGCTCGACGGCGAACGCGTCGAACTGCTCGCCAACATCGAGTTGCCAGACGATGCACCCGCCGCGCTGGAGGCCGGTGCTGTCGGTGTGGGGTTGTTCCGCAGCGAGTTCCTGTTCATGAACCGCGACGGAGAGCTGCCGGGCGAAGACGAACAGTTCGAGGCGTACAAGGCGGCGGTCGTGGCCATGAAAGGTTTGCCGGTGACGATCCGTACCGTGGACATCGGTGCCAACAAGCCGCTGGACCGGATGTCGGTCAATGAATTGCGCCATGAGCACGCCTTGAACCCGGCGCTCGGCCTGCGCGCAATCCGCTGGAGTCTGTCCGAGCCCGGCATGTTCAGGCAGCAGTTGCGGGCCATCCTGCGTGCCAGTGCGTTCGGCAAGGTCAAGCTGCTGATCCCCATGGTGGCGCACCTTGGCGAGGCGCGCCAAGTGCTGGAATCCCTTGCACGTGCCCGACAACAGCTGAGCGAAGCAGGCCGCGCCTTCACCGATGTTCAAGTCGGTGCGATGGTCGAGGTGCCTGCCGCAGCGTTGATGCTCCCCAGCCTGCTGCGGTTGTTCGATTTCGTGTCCATCGGCACGAACGATCTCATCCAGTACACCCTCGCAATCGACCGTGCCGACGAGGCCGTGGCGCATCTCTACGATCCGTGGCATCCCGCCGTTCTGCAGCTCATAGCTCAAACGATCCAGCAAGCGCGCGTCGCCGGAAAGGATGTGTCGGTGTGCGGCGAGATGGCAGGGGATCCCAGCTTCACCGAACTGCTTTTAGCCATGGGCCTGCGCAGCTTCTCGATGCACCCGTCGCAAGTGCTGGCAGTAAAGCAACAGGTGCTGCGCACCGATGCCACTCGTTGGGCGTCCAGTCTCGATTTGATGCTTCGCGCGGAGGACCCGCAAGCCGCCTGCGCGAGCGTGCACCGCGTGCTTGCCAACGCGCCCTGCGCCTTCCGCGAGGAACCGTCCGGTTGAATGGGACGTATCGGTCCTGTTTGCGGAAAGGTCCTAAAAGATGCTACAGTCGCGGTCTTGGCTGAGTGCAGCTGGCATCGCAGAAATGCTAAGCCAGCACATCCCAGCTAAGGGCCTTAAAAAGCCCAGTGATTGACAGGGTTTAGAAAAACATGTCAGAATCATTCTCCCGGTTGAAGCAGGAAATCGCTTTGAACGGCGCGGCGCAAGTCGCAGCTCTTTAAAAACTAACAGCCGATAAGTGTGGGCGTTTGAAGGCGAGTGCCAAGACAACCCGGGGCAACCTGGCGAGTCGCGGTCTCATGGACCTTAAACGCTCACTGAATTGGAATTTCATGCAAGTGAAGTTTCTATCAATTCTTTGAGTAATTTATCAAGATCGAACTGAAGAGTTTGATCCTGGCTCAGATTGAACGCTGGCGGCATGCCTTACACATGCAAGTCGAACGGCAGCACGGGAGCAATCCTG
>JANNEI010000654.1:0-3571 GCA_031378565.1 Burkholderiales bacterium | reverse complement strand
TCGAGGTAGCGGTCCTCGCCCAGCAGCTTGAAGAACTTCTTTTTCCACGGTGCCTGCACGAACGTGCCCAGCTCCTTGATCGACTTCAGGTCGGGGTATTTGGTGAGGATCAGCTCCACCGTGTAGGCGTTGTAGGCGTTGATCAGGAACGCCATTTGCTGCGGCTTGCTCCAGCCGTCGAACTCGGCTTTCGGCACCGCCGACAGGCTGTCGAGCACCTTCTTGACCTCGGCCCGGTCGGCCTTGAAGCCGGCGTAGTCGGCGCGGCTCTGCTTGTTGTCGGGCAGCCATTTCACGTGCTTCTTCGTCAACGCGTCCCACGCCGTGTAGCTGTGGTCGAACTGCGCGAAGGCGCTGGCGCTGACGAGCCAGCCCAGGAACAGGAGGAAGATTTTTTTCATGGCGGGTAGGTCTGCTGTACGTCGAATGTGTGTTGATGGATTCAGCGGCGGCTTCACGTGCGCCGCCATGTCTGGAACTTGCCCACCCATTCGAGCAATTGGTGCGGCTGATGGTTTCGTTTCCATTCGCCGGCCGCGTACTTGTTGGCCTCGGCCATGGTCGGATACGTGTGGATGGTGCCCAGGATCTTGTTGAGGCCCAGGCCGTGCTTCATTGCCAGCACGTACTCTGCCAGCAAATCGCCCGCGTGTGCACCGACGATGGTGACGCCGAGGATCTTGTCCTTGCCCGGCACCGTCAGCACCTTGACGAAGCCGTGCGCGGCGCTGTCGGCAATGGCGCGGTCGAGGTCGTCGATGCCGTACTTCGTCACCTCCACCTCGATGCCTTTTTCCTTCGCCTCCTGCTCGTTCAGGCCGACCCGCGCCACCTCTGGGTCGATGAAGGTGGCCCACGGAATCACCGAGTAGTCGACCTTGAACTTCTTGTAGGTGCCGAACAGCCCGTTGACGGCGGCGTACCAGGCCTGATGCGCCGCGGTGTGCGTGAACTGGAACGGCCCGGCCACGTCGCCGGCGGCGAGGATGTTCGGGTAGATGGTTTCCAGGTACTCGTTGGTCTCGATGGTGCGGCCGACCGGAATGCCGAGTTCTTCCAGCCCGTAGCCTTTGAGGCGCGCGACGCGGCCCACCGCGCACAGCAGCTGGTCGAAGGGGATGCGCTTCTCGACACCGGCGGTTTCGACGACGATGAACTTCTGCGCAGCGTCACCCGTTCCGTCCACCTCGAAGCGCAGCGCCTTGTGGCCGGTCAGCACTTGCACGCCGTCTGCCTCCAGCGCCTTTTGCGCCAGCACTGAGACCTCCTCGTCTTCGCGCAGCATGATGCGCGGGGCCATCTCGACCTGCACCACCTGCGAGCCCAGCCGCGCAAAACTTTGCGCCAGCTCGCAACCGATCGGGCCGCCGCCAAGCACCACCAGGCGCTTGGGCAAATCACGCAATTCCCACAGCGTGTCGCTGGTCAGGTAACCCACCGCGTCCAGCCCCGGCAACGGCGGCACGAAGGGCATCGCGCCAGTCGCGATCACGATGCTGCGCGTGGTCAGCGTTTGTTTTCTACCCTCGCCAAGATCGATCTCGACCGTCCAGGGGTTGACGATTCTTGCGTAGCCGGTGACCACATCGACGCCCAGGCCGGTGTAGCGCTCGATCGAGTCGTGCGGCTCGACCTCGCGCACCACGCGGGCGATGCGCTCCATCACGTCGGCGAAGCTGAAGCTGGCGTCGGCCCGAGCGATCCCGTAGACGCAGGAGTGCTTCATCTGGCTGACCAGGGTGGCCGACTTGATCAGCGCCTTGCTCGGCACGCAGCCGTAGTTCAGGCAGTCGCCGCCCATCTTGTGGGTCTCGACCAGCGTCACTTTGGCCTTCACCACGGCCGCGATGTAGCTCGTCACCAGCCCGGCAGCGCCGGCCCCGATGACGACCAGGTTGCGGTCGAAGGTCTTGGGCTTCAGGTGCGCCCATTTGGCATACACCTTGCGGCCCTTGATTGCATCCACGATCTTCTTGGCAATCAGCGGGAAGAAGCCGAGCAGCACGAACGAGCCGATCAGCCCCGGCGACAGGATGCCGCGCAGCGAGTCGATGCGCGACAACTGCGTGCCGGCGTTGACGTACACCACGGTGCCGGCCAGCATGCCGATCTGGCTGGCGAGGTAGAAAGTGCCCGTCTTCAGCCGTGTCAAGCCCATCACCAGATTGATCACGAAGAACGGGATCAGCGGCACCAGCCGCAGCGTGAACAGGTAGAACGCGCCGTCTTTCTCGATGCCCTTGTTGATCTCGGCCAGCCGGCTGCCGAACCTGGACTGCACGCTGTCGCGCAGCACGTAGCGCGACACGAGAAAGGCCAGCGTGGCACCGATGCTCGACGCGAACGACACGATGACCGTGCCCGCCAGCACACCGAAGATCGCGCCGCCGGCCAGCGTCATGATGGCCGCGCCGGGCAGTGACAAGGCGGTGACGGCCACGTAGATCGCGAAGAAGGCGCCGATCACCAGCGCAGGCTGATCGGCGTACAGCGCCGCGAAATCGGACTGCCGCTGCTTGATGTAGTCCAGGCTCAGAAACCGGCCCAGGTCGAACACGAAAAACAGCACCACGAGGGCGACAAAGGCAGCGATCAGCAGGAGTTTCTGGCGGGACATGAAAATTCCTCGTGGCTTGTCGTTGTGGTGGTCGGTGACCGCAGTTCCGTCGGCCGACGGCGTTCAAACTTACGCTACGGGGGTGGTGGAAATCTACGCCGCAATCTACGCCGAAAATGCCCGCCAGCCCGCCCACAGCCGCGTCACGATGGTCAGCCCGCACAGCGCCGCGAAGCCGTAGGCGAACAGCGCGAACGAGGCTGGCCACAGGCACATCAGGGCAAAGCAGGCCAGCGTTTCGGTGGCCTCGGTCAAGCCGCCGAGATAGTAGATGCCCTTGCTCGGATACGCCGCGCTCTTCAGGCCGCGCTGCGCGGCCAGGGTGGCGAACGCGAGAAAGGTGGTGGCGGTGCCGATGAAGGCGGCCAGCAGCACCGCGGCCGGCAGCGCATTGGTGGCCGGGCGGGCCAGCGCAAACGCCAGCGGGATGCTGGCGTAGAACATGAAGTCGAGCGTGATGTCGAGAAAGCCGCCACGGTCGGTGGGTGCGGTCAGACGGGCCAGCGCACCGTCGATGCCGTCGCACAGGCGGCTGGCCAGGATCAGCAGCAGGCCCGCCACGAACTGCTCGAACGCAATGCACGCAGCAGCCGCCATTCCGATGCCGAAGCCGATCAGCGTCACGTGGTCGGCAAGCAGGCCGAGCCGCGCCAGGCCGCGCGCGGCCGCGTCCAACCCCGGCCGCAGCAGTTGCAGGGCAACGCGGTCAAGCACCGCCGGGCTCCGCTGGCAACTCGATCAGCTGTGCCCCCGCCGGCACGTCCTGCGGGTCGTGCGTGACCAGCACCGCCGGGATGCCTTGCGCGCTCAGTCGCTCGAACACGAAGCGGCGAAAGCGCTGGCGCAGGCTGGCGTCGAGGCGCGAAAAAGGTTCGTCCAGCAGCAGCGCCTGCGGCTGCGCCAGCAAGGCGCGCAGCACCGACACGCGCGCCCGCTGGCCGCCCGACAGGCTGG
>JANNEI010000605.1:0-23879 GCA_031378565.1 Burkholderiales bacterium | reverse complement strand
GCGCGACACGCTCTTGAGCTTGTCGAAGAAGTCCAGCACGATCTCGGCCAGCGGCATCTCGTAGGTCAGCATCACCTGGCGACCGTGATAGGCCATGTTGAGCTGGTTGCCGCGCTTCAGGTTGGCCAGCGTCATCACCGGACCCACATAGTCTTGCGGCATGTACAGGTGCACGGTCACGATGGGCTCGCGGATCTCGGCGATGCGACCGAGGTCGGGCATCTTCGACGGGTTCTCGACCCGCACCACGTCGCCGTTGTTCAACGCCACCTCGTACACGACGCTGGGTGCGGTGGTGATCAGGTCCTGGTCGAACTCGCGCTCCAGCCGCTCCTGCACGATCTCCATGTGCAGCAGGCCGAGGAAGCCGCACCTGAAACCGAAGCCCAGCGCCTGGCTCACCTCGGGTTCATAACGCAGCGACGAGTCGTTCAGCTTGAGCTTCTCCAGTGCGTCGCGCAGCTGGTCGTATTCACTCGCCTCGGTCGGGTACAGACCGGCGAACACCTGCGGCTGGATTTCCTTGAAGCCAGGCAAGGCCTGGGTGGCGGGGCCGAGGTTGTTGGGCAGCTTCTTTTCCAGCGTGACCGTGTCCCCCACCTTGGCCGCCTGCAGTTCCTTGATGCCCGCGATGATGAAGCCCACCTCGCCGGCATTCAGGCGCGGGCGCGGCTCGGATTTGGGGCTGAAGACGCCGAGCTGGTCGGCGTTGTAGACCGCGTCGCTGGCCATCATCCGGATGCGATCGCCCTGGTTCAGCGTGCCGTCCACCACACGCACCAGCATCACCACGCCCACATAGTTGTCGAACCAGGAATCGACGATCATCGCCCGAAGCGGCGCGTCGACCTTGCCTTTGGGCGAAGGGATTCGAGCGATCACCGCTTCGAGAATCTCGTCGATGCCTTCGCCGGTTTTGGCGCTGCACGGAATCGCGTGCTCGGCGTCGATGCCGATCACGTCCTCGATCTCTGCCTTGGCAGTTTCAGGATCGGCCTGCGGCAAGTCCATCTTGTTCAGCACCGGCACCACTTCGACGCCCAGTTCGAGCGCGGTATAGCAATTGGCAACGGTCTGCGCCTCGACGCCCTGGCTGGCGTCCACCACCAGCAGCGCGCCTTCGCAGGCCGAAAGCGAGCGACTCACTTCGTACGAGAAGTCCACGTGCCCGGGCGTGTCGATCAGGTTGAGCTGGTAGGTCTCGCCATTTCGCGCCACGTAGTTGAGCGCGGCAGTCTGCGCCTTGATGGTGATGCCGCGCTCGCGCTCGATGTCCATCGAGTCGAGCACCTGGGCTTCCATCTCGCGATCACTCAAACCGCCGCAGCGTTGAATCAGCCGATCGGCAAGCGTCGATTTGCCGTGGTCGATGTGGGCAATGATGGAGAAATTTCTGATGTGATCCATGCTTGCTGCAATTGCGATTTGTCGGGCTGTGCGCTTTGAAAGAAGCGGCGTGGCCGCTTCAGCGCACGCGCTCAATCGCGAGGCGATTGTGTGGGCCTTGGGCCTGCGCGCGGGCTAAAAAAAAGGCACGTCGAACGATTGACGCGCCTTCCAACAAAATGTTTGGCAACTGCTTGTTGGGCCTTCATTGTAGCCAAAAGACCCCCGCTGGAAACCGCGCCGTTGCTGGATTTTCCCTCGTTGCAAGTCGCCAACACCACAAATTGTACACAAGTTATCCACATTCACCTGTGGAGCAGCTGGGGATAGATTGCGGCACCCAAAGTCGTTGCCTGATTCGCGGGTAAAGCGGCGATTTCGGCGATGAATTCGGCGTTCTGCGAGATTAATCAACCAGCCCCACGTCGATGTAAGCAGCCACCAACTTCAACCAGTGTTTTCTCGGACAGGTGGATGGATCAAAATCACCGACCAGTCAGGTCACCGTTTCTCGCATGGTGGAAAGACCCAGCGATCGAGTCGGGCGCTTGCGAGGTCACCGCTGGGGGCGGATCAGCAAGTAACTGGCAGAGTCGCCGCGCTTTACCAACGCATTGACCGCCTTCGATTTGTCGAGCTTCGCGACCACGCCTTCGAACTGCTTGGCACTGGTGATTTCCGTGTTGTCGATGGACAAGATCACGTCGCCTTCGCGCAGGCCCGCGCGCCCCGCCGCACCTTCTGCCGATTCGACACGCACGCCGTTCCTCAACTTCAGTTCTTTCTTTTGCGCGTCAGTGAGATCAGCCACGGCGAGGCCCAGCGCACCCACGCTGGCCGGCGGCTTGACGGCACCGCGCTCGGGTGCAGCAGCACGTGGACGCTCGGTCTCGAACTCGGCCACCGTCACACCCAGTTCCTTGAATGCACCGCGACGAAACACCTGCAGCGTCGCTTTGGTGCCGGGCTTCGCACCGCCCACGATGCGTGGCAGGTCGCCGGCCTTCTCGATGGCCCGGCCCTCGAACTTGGTGATGATGTCACCCGCCTCGACGCCAGCCTTGTCCGCCGGGCCGCCGCTTTCAACACTGCGAACCAGCGCGCCCGTGGGCTTGCCCAGTCCGATGGACTCGGCCACTTCCTTGGTCACCTGGTCGATCTGTACTCCGATGCGGCCACGGATCACGCGGCCACTGGTGCGCAGCTGGTCCGACACTCGGGAAGCCTCGTCGATCGGGATGGCAAACGAGATGCCCATGAAGCCGCCCGAGCGGCTGTAGATCTGTGAGTTGATGCCCACCACTTCACCGCGCATGTTGATCAGCGGGCCGCCAGAGTTGCCCGGGTTAATGGCCACGTCGGTCTGGATGAAGGGCAGGAAGTCACCGGTGTCGCGCGCCTTCGCACTGACGATGCCGGCGGTCACGGTGTTCTCGAGGCCGAACGGCGAACCGATGGCGATCACCCATTCACCGACCTTCAAGCGGCTCACCTCGCCGATGCGCACCGATGGCAGGCCACTGGCGTCGATCTTCACCAGAGCCACGTCGGTACGCTTGTCGCTGCCGATGATCTTGGCTTTGAATTCACGCTTGTCGGTGAGCGTGACGATGACTTCGTCCGCGCCTTCGACCACGTGCGCATTGGTCATCACGTAGCCGTCGGCATTCAGGATGAAGCCCGAGCCGACGCCGCGCTGCTGTGGTTCGCCTTCCGGCTGCTGCGGCGCGCGCCTCGGGTTTTGCGGCTGGCCCGGCAGCGGGATGCCGAAACGGCGGAAGAACTCCAGCATGTCTTCGTCCACATCGGGCGTTGCACCGGGGCGGCTGGCTCGCGCCTTTTCGGTGGTCCGAATGTTCACGACGGCGGGCCCGACCCGCTCGACCAGTTCAGTGAAATCCGGGAGATTCTGTGCGAGCACGGGCGAAGACACGCCGCCCGCCATCAGGGCGACCGCAAGGACAGCGGCCAACGACGCGCTGCGGCGCGACAAGGAAAAAGCAAACGGCATCTGCATGGTCTCAACCTCGAATCAGGAATCTGGGATGCGAGCAGGACGGGCAGCAGCGCTCGTCCTCTCAAACGGAAAACTACTTCTTGCGTTCCAGCCCGTTGGCAAACGCACGCAAGGTCGCGGCAGGCACGTCACCCACCACGGTCACCCACCAATCGCCCTGCTGGCGCATCAGTGTGTGCGTCGCGCCGATGGCGGTGAGCACCGGTTTCGAATGGCGCTCGCGGCTGAAAGGTTCGATGAACACCGAGACGTAAGTCAGCCCGTCGGAAAAAATGGTGTGCACGGCCTGCGTGGCGGGCGTGCGCTGGTCGTCCTCGGCGGCGGCATCGAGCGGGCGCTTCACACAGCTGACTTGACGAAAACCGGGGATCGACAATTGCAATGACCAGCCCTCGGCTTCCAGCTTCGTCGGTGTCAGCGTGGGACGCAAGATTCGGTAGCCATCGAGCTTCTTCATCGGCAGTAGCACGGTTTCGGGCTGGGGCCGAACCCCGATGACCACCTCGGAGAAGGCCGATGACTCCAGCATCTCGCCACGGTCGCCCAGCACATCCGCACGCAACAACAACCCAGTGGCCTTGTCGGACCACAAGCGATAGCCGAAGCGGTGGGCATCGCGCGGGCGCAGCGTCAGAACGTTCGCTTCATGGCCGGCCACCCGGTCCACACCTTGCGGCTTGACGTCATACAGATCGGTGATGCGGTCGTCGCCGGCCTGGAGCAACGCCGGAAAGGAGCTGACCTGATCTCGCTGCTCCACCATCGCGACCCGGCTTTGCGGCCACACCGTGTGCACCTGGTCGTTGTGCCGAAACACATGGCGAGCCTGGCCGTCGAGCGATTCGATGCGCTCGAACTGGTTGTTGCCGTCGAAGAAGTGGGCGATTCGCGCACTCGAGACACCACCACCCGTGGACACCACGAAGGTGCCCTGAAAGTTACGTTGACTGGCGGCCTCGTGAATGCGCATCAGCCAGGCTCGAACCTGTTTCGGTTCCACAGCATCGCCGGCCGCACTGGCAGCGCGCGCTGCTGCAATGGGCAAAAAGCTGCACAAAACGCTGACCAGCGTCAGCGCGATAAGGGGGCGGCGGGCCATGCAGGGTGCCGATCAGTTCTTCGGGGCGTCGGTTGCTGCGCTGCGCACAAAGGCGGAAGGCGTGCCCAACACCGAGACGCCGGCGAACTGCTTGTGGGCGGCAAGGTAGCGGTCGAGACGGGCGTCGCGAATCAACTGGCCGTTGGCCACCAGCGCCGTCGGCTCGACAAACGAGCCGGAAGCGCCCAGCGCCGAAACGCCCGCCACGACAGCACCGGCAGTCGACGGACGGCTTGAAGCGAGGGTGGCACCCGAATCGACACCTGGGGTCGGTGCCTGGGTGACCATCAACATTCCGGCAACCGCCACGAAGCCCGCAGCCACCGCCGACGGCGCGATCCACGACCAGCGCCGGCCCGCGGCCGCAGTTCGACCGCCGGCAGCAGAGCCATTCGCGGCCGCCGGCCACATCGGCTCCACGGGCTGGGGTACCAGCGGCTCCGGTGCCAGCACCACCGGTTCGCCGGCCAGGCGTGTGCGAAGTGCCGCCAGAAACGATGCGTCCTTGCCCGCTGAGGATGCGAGATCTTCGGAGCGCAACACGTCGCCGATCAGTTGATAGCTGTGCCAGCGCGAGCGCGCCGATTCGCTGGTGCGCCAAGCACCGAGGACTGCCGACACGCCCGTGTCTTCCAGTTCGCCATCGGCAAGCGCCGACAGTTGCTCGGCCATCGACGCGTTGATTTCAGAACCGTTTGGCATCACACACTCCACTTCAAAAATCTGCTTGCAACCAGTTGCCTACGCGTTCACCAGCGCAAGCCCTGACGCGCGTCCAGCAAAGGACGCAAGCGCAACGCAATGGCTTCACGCGCCCGGAAAATCCGCGACCGAACGGTCCCGATCGGGCAATTCATCGACTCGGCAATTTCTTCGTAGCTCAAGCCTTCGATCTCACGCAAGGTGATGGCTTGGCGCAACTCATCAGACAAGGCTTCAATGGCAGAGTTCACTGCTTCGGCAACCTGTTTGCTGGCCAGCAACGACTCCGGTGTTTCCCCGTCGCTTAGTTCGTTCTCGGTGCGGGAAGTTTCGTCGTCGTCGTCCCGAATCGCGCGCGCTGATTCAGTGATCAGCGGATCGCGTTTCAGTTCCCCGAGCGTCTTTTTCGCCGTGTTGACGGCAATTCGATACAGCCAGGTGTAGAAAGCACTCTCACCCCTGAATTGCGGGATGGCGCGATAGGCTCGAATGAAGGTTTCCTGCGCGATGTCCGGCACCAGATCCACATCGCGCACCATGCGTCCGATCAAACGTTCGATGCGGCGCTGGTACTTCACGACCAGCATTTCGAAGGCCTTGACGTCGCCACGCTTCACGCGCTCGATCAGCGGTGCATCGGCGTCAGGTGCATTCATTCGGCGGCATCGGAGCGGACATTGGCAATGCCGCGGGGGTCGGGGCGCGAAGAATATACCGCACAGCGAAACGCGTGCCATGGCGTCGACAAACCGGCGCGCTGGACCGGAATCCAGACGGTCGAACGACCGGTGGCAGCCGAGTCGTGCCGAAAGCGAAGCAGCATCCAGGACCCGAGGTCCACCACCACGGCGAGCTGGCCGGGCCAGGGTTCGTCACCCACCGCGGATGACGGGCCAACGTTCCAGCGTTGCGTGTCCCAACGCAAGCTGAGCGGCGGGCAACGCAGCAGCAGGAATGCCGAACAAAGGCTGAGCGACGTGAGCGCGAGCAGCCAGGCGAGTGCCCACAGCGACATGCGCTCGTGGCTGGAAATCAGCCACGTCGCAGCAACGGCGAACGCCACCGACGCGAGCGCGCCAACCCCGGCACGCCACCATCCGAAGCGTTCGAGGGTGACCTGGCAGGCCGGTGAAGCGCGCATCAGAGCGAACTTCCAGCGGCATCAAATGCGCTTGAACACCAGGGTGCCGTTGGTGCCACCGAACCCGAAGTTGTTCTTCACCGCGTAGTCGATCTTCATCTCGCGCGCGGTGTTGGCGCAGTAGTCCAGATCGCACTCGGGATCCTGGTTGAAGATGTTGATGGTGGGGGGCGACACCTGGTGGTGCACCGCCAGCACCGTGAACACCGACTCGATGCCGCCCGCGCCTCCCAGCAAGTGGCCGGTCATCGACTTGGTGGAGTTCACCACCAGCTTTCTGGCGTGGTCGCCGAACGCCAGCTTGAGCGCGTTGGTTTCGTTCACATCGCCCAGCGGTGTCGACGTGCCGTGCGCGTTGATGTACTGAACCTGGTCGCCGTCGATGCCTGCATTGCGCAGGGCGGCCTTCACCGAGCGCTTGGGGCCATCCACATTCGGTGCGGTCATGTGGAACGCATCGGCCCCCATGCCGAAGCCTGACAACTCGGCGTAGATGCGGGCTCCACGCTTTTTCGCGTGCTCGTATTCTTCCAGCACCAGCACACCGGAGCCTTCGCCCAGCACGAAGCCGTCACGGTCCTTGTCCCACGGGCGCGATGCGGTGGCCGGGTCGTCGTTGCGTGTCGACAGCGCACGGGCCGCAGCGAAGCCGCCGACGCCCAGCGGCGACACCGTGGCCTCCGAGCCCCCCGCAATCATCACGTCGGCGTCCCCGTATTCGATCAGTCGCCCTGCCTCGCCGATGCAATGCAGCCCCGTGGTGCAGGCCGTCACGATGGCCAGATTCGGGCCCTTGAAACCATAGGTGATCGAGACGTGGCCCGAGATCATGTTGATGATCGAGGCCGGCACGAAGAACGGGGAGATGCGACGCGGTCCGCGTGCGGTCAGCTCCGCGTGCGTGTCTTCGATCAGCGGCAAACCGCCGATGCCCGAGCCGACGAGGCAGCCGATGCGCTCGGCCTCGTCTTCGGTCAGCGCGTCGTTGGTCCGCAAACCGGCGTCGCGCACCGCCTGGATGGACGCCGCCAAGCCGTAGTGGATGAAGGTGTCCATGTGGCGGGCGTCCTTGGCCGGGAAGAACTCCTCGACCTTGAAACCCTTCACCTCACCGGCAAACCGGCAGGCGAAGTTCGACGCATCGAACTTGGTGATGTTGGCGATGCCGGAACGCCCGGCCAGCACATTGTCCCAGCCCTGCGCCACCGTGTTGCCCACGGGACTGATGAGTCCGAGCCCGGTGACAACGACGCGACGACGGGTCATTCGCAACGTCTCCGCTCAGGTCTTCTGGTGCTTCAGCGCGTAATCGATCGCCAGTTGCACGGTGGTGATCTTCTCGGCTTCTTCATCGGGAATCTCGATGCCGAACTCGTCTTCGAGCGCCATCACCAGCTCCACGGTGTCAAGGGAGTCCGCGCCCAGATCGGCCACGAAGGCTTTTTCGTTGGACACATCCGCTTCGGGAACGCCGAGTTGCTCGGCAATGATCTTCTTGACGCGGGATTCGATATCGCTCATGACTCCTCCAGGAGTGTTGTCAGAAACAGGCCCGGATTCTAAAGGTTGCAAGGTGTCTTCTCTGAGACAGCCTGCACACAGGGTCCGGCCGGGCACATCCGGGTGGCTTGTTCAGGGTCGGCACCCCGTCCTTCAAGTCGATTCAATTCATGAACATGCCGCCGTTGACGTGCAGTTCAGTGCCTGTGATGTAGCCGGCTTCCTTCGAGGCGAGAAAGGCAACGGCATGCGCAACCTCGCTCGCGCTGCCCAGGCGACCCAATGGAATCTGCGCCAGCAGCGCCGCTTTTTGCGCCTCGGGCAGGCCGTCGGTCATTTCGGTGGCGATGAAACCGGGTGCGACGCAGTTCACGGTGATGCCGCGGCTGCCCAGCTCACGGGCGAGCGAGCGCGTCATGCCCGCCACGCCGGCCTTGGCCGCGGCGTAGTTGGCCTGGCCGGCGTTGCCGCTGGCACCCACCACCGAGGTGATGTTGACGATGCGGCCATAGCGCTGCTTCATCATCGGGCGGATCACGGCGCGGCTCATGCGAAAAACGGCCTTCAGGTTGGTGTCGATCACCGCGTCCCAGTCGTCGTCCTTCATGCGCATCGACAGCGTGTCGCGCGTGATGCCGGCGTTGTTGACCAGCACCTGGATAGCGCCGTGTTCCTTGAGGATGCCGTCCACCGCGGCTTCGATGCCGGTCGCGTCGTTCACGTTCAGGCACAGCCCGCGGCAACCCGCGTGAACTGCCAGCGCGTCACCGACGGACTGTGCGCCGGCCTGCGTCGTGGCGGTGCCGATCACCTTGAAGCCGCGCTGCGCCAGTTCCAGTGCGATGGCCCGGCCGATGCCGCGCGACGCGCCGGTGACCAGCGCCACCGGGCTGCCCGGCGCGGCGTCGACCACGGCCGTCATGCCAGCAACTCCTTGGCTTCTGCCATCGAGGCCGGGTCGAGAACGCTGGCGCCGACGATTGCGGCATCGATGCGCCGCGACAAGCCCGCCAGCACCTTGCCCGGGCCGCATTCGATGATGTGGCTCAAGCCGCGGGCGCGAATCGCCTGCACGATCTCGACCCAGCGCACCGGACCGAAGGCCTGCCGATACAGCGCGTCGCGAATCGCCGCCGGATCGGTCTCGGTTTTCACGTCAATGTTGTTCAGCACCGCCATTCGGGGCGCAGCCAGCGGCACAGTCTCCAGACGCTCCTTCAAGCGTTCGGCTGCGGGCCGCATCAAACTGGAGTGAAAAGGGGCCGACACGGCCAACAGCAAGGTGCGCTTTGCACCTTTGGACTTCAACAACTCGCAGGCAGCGTCGACGCCCGTCTTGCTGCCGGCAATCACGGTCTGCCCGGGATCGTTGAAGTTCGCAGCCGCCACCACTTCACCGCTGGCGGACGCTGCATCGGCACAGCCGTCGATCACCGTCTGAGCGTCGAGCCCGAGGATGGCCGCCATCGCACCCACACCCACCGGCACCGCCTCCTGCATGGCCTGCGCGCGAAAGCGAACCAGCGGCAGCGCCTCACGCAAGCTCAGCGCGCCGGCGGCCACCAGGGCGCTGTACTCGCCCAGTGAATGGCCGGCCACCACGGACGGCTCCAGACCGGTTTCAGCCAGCCACGCGCGATAGCAGGCAATCGCGGCGGTGAGCATGACGGGTTGGGTGTGGGTGGTCAGGCCGAGTTGTTCTTTCGGACCTTCGCGGATCAGGCGAGCGATGTCCTCACCCAGCGCCTCAGACGCCTCGACCAGGGTCTGGCGAACCGCGGGGTTGTCACCCCAGGCGTCGAGCATGCCGACCGACTGTGAACCCTGGCCCGGAAAAACAAAAGCAAATGGCGTCATCAGGCGTCTCGGTTCGAACTGGGTAAACAGCGGCAGGGCTCGGGCGGCGGGCTCAGAAGTCGAGCAACACCGCGCCCCAGGTGAAGCCACCGCCGACGCCTTCGAGCATCACCGTGTCGCCGCGCCGGATCTTGCCTTCACGCACTGCCCAGTCGAGCGCCAGCGGGATGGACGCGGCCGAGGTGTTGCCGTGCTGGTCGACCGTGACGACCACCTTGTCCATCGACAGCTTCAGGCGTTTGGCCGTGCTTTGCATGATGCGGATGTTGGCCTGGTGCGGCACCAGCCAGTCGATGTCGGCCGCGGTCTTGCCGGCCTTGGCCAGCACCGAGCGGGCCACGTCTTCGAGCACGCCGACCGCCAGCTTGAACACCGCCTGGCCGTCCATCTTCAACAGCGGGTCGCCCAGGATCTGCCCGCCCGACACGGTGCCCGGCACGCAAAGGATGCCCACATGGCGGCCGTCGGCGTGCAGTTCGGTGGCCAGGATGCCCGGCGTCTCGCTGGCCTCCAGCACCACGGCACCGGCCCCATCGCCGAACAGCACGCAGGTGGTGCGGTCCTTGAAATCGAGAATGCGCGAGAACACTTCGGCCCCGATCACCAGTGCCTTGCTGGCCGCACCGGTGCGGATCATCGAGTCGGCAATGGTGAGCGCGTAGACGAAGCCGGAACACACCGCCTGCACGTCGAAGGCCGGACAGCCCTGCACGCCGAGCTTTTGCTGGACGATGCAGGCCGCCGACGGGAACACCATGTCGGGCGTGGAGGTGGCGACGATGATGAGGTCGATGTCGGCAGCGCGGCAGCCAGCAGCTTCCAGCGCGTGGCGAGCCGCTTCGACTGCCAGGTCGCTGACCACCACATCGGGTGCCACAAAGTGACGGGCGCGAATGCCGGTGCGCTCGACAATCCACTGATCCGAAGTTTCGACGCCCTGCTCGGCCAACTGCGTCGCAAGCGCCTCGTTGGTGAGCCGATTGGGCGGCAGGTAGCTGCCCGTGCCGGTGATGCGTGTGTGCTGTGTTGAAGCTGGGTTCATGCCGTTCAAGCCGTCCGCGAAAAACCGGCCACCGAAGCCGGGATGATCTCGCCGGGCACCGTGGACACACCGATGGAAGCAACGACCGGCATCGCCTGCAAGGTCTCGAGAATGCGGTCGTGCACCCGTTCCAGCAGCCCGTTGCGCGCAGCATCATAAGCACGGTTCAACGCCTGCTCGAACGCGAACGCGTCGGCCGAACCGTGGCTCTTGAACACCAGGCCGCGCAGGCCCAGCAGGGCCGCACCGTTGTAGCGCCGGTGGTCGACGCGGGCCTTGAAATGGTTCAGCACCGGCAATGCCACCAGGGCGGCCAGCTTGGTGAAGATGTTGCGGGTGAACTCCTGCTTGATGAAGTTCGACAGCATCAACGCCAAGCCCTCGGCCGTCTTCAACACCACGTTGCCGACAAAGCCGTCGCACACCACGATGTCGGTGGTGCCCTTGAAGATGTCGTTGCCTTCCACATTGCCGTGAAAGTTGAGGTGGCCGCTGGCCGCTGCTTCGCGAAGCAACTCGCCCGCCCGCTTGATCACCTCGCTGCCCTTGATGGCTTCTTCACCGATGTTCAGGAGTCCCACGGTCGGGTTCTCCTTGCCTTCCACGGCCGCCACCAGCGCGCTGCCCATCACAGCGAACTGCAAAAGGTGCTCGGCCGTGCAGTCGACGTTGGCTCCCAGGTCCAGCACGGTGGTGAAACCGTCGCGTTCGTTGGGTAACACGGTGGCGATGGCCGGCCGGTCGATGCCTTCGAGTGTTTTCAGCAGGTAGCGCGACACCGCCATCAAGGCACCGGTGTTGCCAGCGGAAACGCAGGCCTGCGCTGCAGACACACCGCTCGCGTCCGACCGGACCTGGCCGATCGCCAGCCGCATCGACGAATCCTTCTTGCGGCGCAAGGCCACTTCGATGGAGTCGTCCATCTCGACGACTTCGCTGGCGCTCACGAGCGCACAACGCGGCCACGCCACAGCTTCCGCCAAGGCATCGGCTCGGCCGACGAGGATCAGTTCGGCTTCGGGGTGAGCCGCAAGGAACGCACGGCAGGCCGGCAAGGTGACCGCGGTGCCATGATCGCCGCCCATGCAATCGACGGCGAGCGTGACTTTGGAGGTGCGCAAAGTGACGCTCATGTCAGGGGCTGCGGCGACACAGGCAATTGAAGTCCGATGTGCTGACGCGCGGGTGCTCGGCGCGGGCCGACCATCTCGGGTTCATCGAACAAGCCGCAGAGGCACGACGGCGTCGCACGGCGGGCCGCTCAGCAGCAAATACTCAGGCGTCGGCCTTGGTTTTCAGCACCTTTCGACCGCGGTAGTAACCGGTCGGGCTGATGTGGTGACGCAGATGCGACTCGCCGGTGGTGGGCTCGATCGCGGTGCCCGGCGTGGCCAGGGCGTAGTGCGCGCGGTGCATGCCGCGCTTCGAAGGCGACTTCTTGTTTTGTTGAACGGCCATGGGATTCTCCTGAGGCGCTCCAACACCGAAGGGCTTGGAGCGAAAGCGGGGCGCACTTCACCCATGAAGGCACCCGCCGAAAAGCCTCCAATTCTAGCATGGGCAACAGCATCGGGCCTGCGTGCCGGATGTCTGCTGCCGAGGGGTCAGTTGCCCTGGCCGCCACGCTTGATGGCCACCAGTGCCGCGAACGGATTGTCGCGTTCGCCCAGCACGCGGTCGTCCAGGCTGACCAGTGGATGCGGGCAAACGCCGTGTCGCGGGACGAGAGGCAGCGACAGCAGCAACTCGTCTTCGAGCAACGCAATCGCATCCAGCGACCGGCTCAGGGCCAGCACGTCGTCCTCGCTGTCGGCGTCCAGTTCGGCGGCCGCCGCCTCGCCGTGAACGAAGCGGAAGCTGCGCTTTGCTGCCAGCGCGGTGGCCACCGGTTGCAGGCAGCGCTGGCACACCAGCGAAAGGCGAGTCGCGGCGGTCAGGTGCAGCCAGATCTCGGGCGGCCCGTGGCGCACAGGGCGGGCTTCGCCACGCAGTTGCCAGTCAACCTGGTCGTCAGCGCCGGGTCGGGCCTCGGGATGGGTGGCTTCGACCAGGCGTGTCAGCTGCGTCAGCGGCCACTGGCCTTGCTGCTCCAACGCCTGCTTGGCGAACGGTTCCACATGGATCTGCGAAGCATCGAAAGCGCGGTCGATCATGGTGCGCAAGTGTAAGGCGACGCCCCAGAAACAAAGCCGGCCGATGGGACAATGCGGCGCATGCCAGCACGTCCCGCATTGATTCTCGGCTCCACCTCACGCTACCGTCGCGAACTGCTGGAGCGCCTGCGCATCCCGTTCGATGTCGTCTCGCCCGAGGTCGACGAAACTCCGCTGGCGGGGGAACTGCCGGCTGCGATGGCGCAGCGCCTGGCCCTCGCCAAAGCGCATGCGGTGGCAGCGCAGTTTGCGGGTACCGTGGTGATCGGCTCCGACCAGGTGGCCGACCTCGACGGCGCGGCCATCGGCAAACCCGGCACCCATGAACGCGCCGTCGAACAGTTGCGCACGATGAGCGGTCGCAGCGTGGTGTTTCAAACCGCGGTCGCCGTGGTGCGCGCGGATGCCGGCTTCGAAGCTGTGGCCCTGGTGCCGGTGACGGTGCGCTTCCGGACCCTGACAGACGCGCAGATCACGCACTACCTGAACGCCGAGCAGCCCTACGACTGCGCCGGCAGCGCCAAGTCCGAAGCGCTCGGTATCGCGCTGCTGGAAAGCATCGATTCATCCGACCCGACCGCGCTGGTGGGCCTGCCGCTGATACAGACTTGCGCCCTGCTGCGCCAGGCCGGCATCGACCCACTGGCACCATGAAGGGCAAGCTCTACCTGGTGCCGAACACGCTGGACTTCGGCGTGGCGGGCTCAGACCCGGTGCCCGACTTGCAAGAGGTGCTGCCGCTTGGTGTCATCCGCACCGCGGCGCGGCTGTCTCATTGGGTGGCTGAGAACGCAAAAACCACACGTGCTTTCCTGAAACGGGTCGATGCGGTGGTGCCGTTGGCGCAGCCGTTGCAGTCGGTGCAAATCGTGGAATTGCCGCGCCCTCAAAAAGGGGTTCGATCGCCCGACAAGACCCCGCTCGATGCGCTGCTGTCCCCGGCGCTGCAGGGCCACGACATCGGCTTGATTTCGGAAGCCGGTCTGCCCGCCGTGGCCGACCCCGGGGCGGTCTTGGTGGAGGCGGCGCATCGCCTGGGCGTCGAGGTGGTTCCGCTGTCGGGCCCGAGTTCATTGCTGATGGCGCTGTCGGCCAGCGGGCTGAACGGCCAGAGCTTTGCCTTCGTCGGTTACTTGCCCGTGGAAGCGGAGGCGCGCAGCGCCCGAATCCGCGAGCTGGAGGCACATTCGCGTCGCTGGAATCAAACCCAGCTGATGATCGAGACGCCCTACCGCAACCAGGCGTTGCTAGCCGCTCTGCTGCTGACGCTGGCAAGCCCCACGCGTCTGTGCGTCAGTTGCGGGCTGACCTTGCCGACGGCCTGGACCCGCACGGACAGCGTGTCGGGGTGGCGGCTGAAACCGGGCGCAATCCCGAACGACATTCCCGCCGTGTTCGCCTTGCTCGGCCAGTGAAACCGCCTCGAAGCCTCAGACGTTTTCCGGGCTCTTGACGCCGAAAAGCGCTGCCACCTTGCGCTTGGGCTTGATGTTGGGAGACAGCCCTCGGGATGTCGTGCCGACAGCCGGTGTCTTGCTGTCCCAGCTCGGCTCGGCGGTGCTGCTGGCTTCATAGGGCTTGTCGAAAAACGGATCACTCGACGGACGTGGCGCGACGGCGCGGTTGAAGCTTCTGGGCGCAGACGCAGGCGCTGCGACGCGGCCTTCGCGCGAGTCGTCGTCGTCGCGGCTGTCGATGTCGGTGCGGCGGGGCCGCTCGGCTCGCGCTTCGCGGCGCGGCGGGACGTCGTCGAACTCCAGCGGGTCGAGCTCGATCTTCTTCTTGATGAGTTTTTCGATGTCCGACACCAGCCGCGCGTCGTCGCGCGTGACCAGCGTGACGGCCAGGCCCGAAGCCCCGGCCCGCCCGGTGCGGCCGATGCGGTGCACGTAGTCTTCGGCGTTGAACGGCACGTCGAAATTGAACACCACCGGCAGGTCGACGATGTCGAGTCCGCGCGCCGCCACATCGGTGGCCACCATCACATCGACATCACCGCGCTTGAAGGCATCGAGCGCCTTCAGGCGTTCGTCTTGCGACTTGTCGCCGTGCAGCGCAGTGGTGCGCAGGCCGTCGCGTTCGAACGAACGGGCCAGCCGCGCACAACCCAGTTTGGAGTTGACGAAGATCAGCGCCTGCGTGATGCCGCGGTCTTTCAGAACCTTCAGCACGGCCGCGCGCTTGTCGTCGGTGCCCACGCTGTAGAAGCGCTGCTCGACATTGGTGGCGGTGGCGTTCGGCCGCGCCACTTCGACCAGCAGCGGGTCTTGCAGGTAGCTCTCGGCCAGGCGCTTGATCTCGGGCGAGAAGGTGGCGGAAAACAGCAGGGTCTGGCGCTGTTTCGGCAGGTAGCTGAGGATGCGCTGCAGATCGGGCAGGAAGCCGATGTCGAGCATGCGGTCGGCTTCGTCGAGCACCACGTATTCGACCTGGCTCAGATTGCAGTTTTTTGCTTCGATGTGGTCGAGCAAGCGGCCCGGCGTGGCGATCAGCACCTCGACGCCGGCCTTCAGATCGGCGGTTTGCGGCTTCATGTCGATGCCGCCGAAGACCACCATCGCCCGCAGCTTGGTGTGCTTGGAATAGCCCTTCACGTTGTTGGCGACCTGGTCGGCCAGCTCGCGCGTGGGGGCCAGCACGAGGGCGCGCACCGGGTGGCGGGCGGGCGACATGCTGGAGTTCTCGTGCTTGAGCATCTTCTGCAGCAGCGGCAGCGAGAACGCCGCCGTCTTGCCGGTGCCGGTTTGCGCTGCGCCCATCACGTCACGCCCGGCCAACACGATGGGAATCGCCTTGGCCTGGATCGGCGTCATGATCATGTAGCCGGAGTCGGCCACGGCGCGCAGCAACTTGTCGTCCAGCGGCAGGGTGTCGAATCGTGCCGGGGCGGGGGCCAGCGGCGGCGCGATCTCCGGGTGCTCGTCGCTTGTGGCGTCGATGGGGTGAGTTTCGGTCATCCTTCGATTATCTCCTTTCGCTCCGCCGGTTGCATCCGGACTGGGGAGCGACGACTAGAATCCGCCGCAAAACCGCCTCAGCTCTGGCAACCCTCACGCGCTCACGCATCCATGATTCTTGTCACTGGCGGTGCCGGCTTCATCGGCGCGAACTTCGTCCTCGACTGGATTGCCACCACCGGTGAGCCCGTCGTCAACCTGGACGCCCTCACATACGCCGGCAATCTCGAAAGTCTGGCCCCGCTGAGCAGCGACCCGCGCCACGTGTTCGTCAAAGGCGACATCGGCGACCGCGCCCTGCTCGAGCGCTTGTTCGCCCAACACCAGCCCCGCGCCGTTCTGCACTTTGCCGCCGAGAGCCATGTGGACCGCAGCATCCACGGCCCGGCGGCCTTCATCAAGACCAATGTCGAAGGCACGTTCACCTTGTTGGAGGCCGCGCGCGCTCACTGGTCAGCGCTCGACCCTCAGCGGCGGGCCGTATTCCGCTTTCACCACGTGTCCACCGACGAGGTCTACGGCTCGCTGGCCAACAGCGACGCGCCCTTCACCGAAAGTCATCTCTACCAACCCAACAGCCCCTACTCCGCCAGCAAGGCCGCCAGCGATCACATGGTGCGCGCCTGGCACCACACCTACGGCCTGCCGGTGCTGACCACCAATTGCTCCAACAACTACGGCCCGTTGCACTTCCCCGAGAAACTGATCCCGCTGACGATCGTCAACGCCCTCGCCGGCAAGCCGCTGCCGGTGTATGGCGACGGCCAGCAGGTGCGCGACTGGTTGTACGTGAAGGACCACTGTGCGGCCATCCGCCAGGTGCTGGCGCATGGCACGGTGGGCCAGACCTACAACATCGGCGGCTGGAACGAGAAGCCCAACATCGAGATCGTGCACACCGTCTGCGCGCTGCTCGACGAGATGCGGCCCGACCCCGCCGGCAGCCACAGCCGGCTCATCACCCACGTGACCGATCGCCCCGGCCACGACCGCCGCTACGCCATCGACGCCCGCAAGATCGAGCGCGAACTGGGCTGGAAGCCGGCCGAGACCTTCGAGACCGGCATCCGCAAGACGGTGCGCTGGTACCTCGACCACGCCGACTGGGTTGCCCACGTGCAAAGCGGCGCGTACCGCGACTGGGTGGACACGAACTACCAGGGCCGCAGCGTCGCATGAAGATCTTGCTGCTCGGCAAGAACGGCCAGGTCGGCTGGGAATTGCAGCGTGCTCTTGCGCCCTTGGGCGAGGTGGTGGCACTGGACTTCGACAGCCCAGGCCCGCTGAGCGCAGACTTTTCGGTGCCCGAGTCGCTGGCCGCGACGGTGCGCGCGGTGGCACCCCAGATCATCGTCAATGCCGCGGCGCACACGGCGGTCGACAGGTGCGAATCGGAGCCCGACCTCGCACACATGCTGAACGCCGAATCGCCGGCCGTGCTGGCGCGCGAGGCACAGGCGCTCGGTGCCTGGCTGCTGCACTTCAGCACCGACTACGTGTTCGACGGCAGCGGCGCGACGCCGTGGCTGGAGGACGATCGCACCGGCCCGCTCAATGTGTACGGCAGCACCAAGCTCGAAGGAGAAGACGCGATCCGCGCCAGCGGTTGCCGCCACCTGATCCTGCGCACCAGCTGGGTCTACGCCGCGCGTGGCGGCAACTTCGCGAAGACGATGCTCAGGCTTGCGAGGGAACGCGATCGCCTCACCGTCATCGACGACCAGATCGGCGCGCCCACCGGGGCTGATTTGCTGGCCGACCTGAGCGCCCACGTGCTGCGCAGCGCCTTGCAACGGCCCGAAGTGGCAGGCACTTATCACGCTGCGGCGCAGGGCGAAACCAGCTGGCACGGCTACGCGCGCCACGTGATCGAGTTCGCGCGTGCCATGGGCCAGCCGATCAAGGTCGCGCGAGGTGGCATTGAACCGGTGCCCACCAGCGCGTTCCCGACAGCCGCGAAGCGTCCGCACAACTCGCGTCTGAACACCCGCAAGCTGCGTGACACCTTCAGCCTTGCCCTGCCGGCCTGGCAAGCCGGTGTCGAGCGCATGCTGTCCGAGGTGCTGGCCGCCAACCCACCTTCCCCCATGCCATGACAGTCCCAAAACGCAAAGGCATCATCCTGGCCGGCGGCTCCGGCAGCCGCCTGCACCCGGCCACGCTGGCGATCAGCAAGCAACTGCTGCCGGTGTACGACAAGCCGATGGTTTATTACCCGCTCAGCACGCTGATGCTGGCCGGCATCCGCGACATCTTGCTGATCAGCACACCCCAAGACACGCCGCGTTTCGAGGCGCTGCTGGGCGACGGCGCGAAGTGGGGCCTGAACATCAGCTACTGCGTCCAGCCCAGCCCCGACGGGCTGGCCCAGGCCTTCATTCTTGGCAAACGCTTCGTCGGCGGTCAACCCAGCGCCCTGGTGCTGGGCGACAACATCTTTTACGGACACGACCTGCAAGGCGTGCTGCATACCGCGTCCCAGCAGACCCAGGGCGCGTCGGTGTTTGCCTACCACGTGACCGACCCGCAGCGCTACGGCGTGGTGGCGTTCGACGCCGACCGGCGCGCGCTCAGCATCGAAGAAAAGCCCGACGCCCCCAAAAGCAACTACGCGGTGACGGGCCTGTATTTCTACGACGAACAAGTGTGCGACATCGCGGCCGGCATCAAGCCATCTGCGCGCGGCGAACTCGAGATAACCGAGGTCAATGCACGGTACCTGGGGCAGGGCCAGTTGAACGTCGAAATCATGGGGCGCGGCTACGCCTGGCTGGACACCGGCACGCACGACAGCCTGCTGGAGGCCAGCCAGTTCATCGCGACCCTGGAAAAGCGCCAGGGGCTGAAGGTGGCCTGTCCGGAAGAAATTGCGTTTCGGGCGGGCTGGATCGACGCCGGTCAACTCGAAGCGCTGGCGCAGCCGCTGCTGAAAAACGGCTACGGCCAGTACCTGATGCAGATCGTCAACAGCCGGGTGTTCTGATGCAGGTCACGGCCACCGACATCGCCGACGTGCTGGTGTTCGAGCCCAAAGTGTTCGGCGACGCACGCGGCTTTTTCTTCGAGAGCTTCAACAGCCAGGCTTTCGACGCTGCAGTGGGCCGGGCGGTGACTTTCGTGCAGGATAACCATTCGCGCTCGGCGCGCGGCGTGCTGCGCGGCCTGCACTTCCAGCGGGCCCCGCACGCGCAGGGCAAGCTGGTGCGCGTGACGCAGGGCTGCGTGTTCGATGTGGCGGTGGACATCCGCAGCGCCAGCCCGACCTTCGGCCGCTGGGTGGGCGTTCAACTCAGCGGCGACAACCACAGGCAGCTGTGGGTGCCGCCCGGTCTGGCGCACGGCTTTGTGGTGCTGAGCGACAGCGCCGACTTCTTGTACAAGACCACGGACTATTACGCCCCTCGGGCCGAGGCCTGCATTCGCTGGGACGACCCGACCTTGGCCATCGCCTGGCCCGACGCCGGCCACGCGCCCATCGTTTCGGCCAAGGACGCAGCAGGCCGGTCTTTCCTGGACGTTGTCGCCACAGATTGAGCGCAGAGTGGCCGTCGCACGGCGGAGTGACGGAGGCCGCCGAACCGGCTTGGGTAGAATCCTGCGTTCAACGATTGAACAACCTCCCTCCGACCGCCCCTGCCCGTGTTGCAAAAGACCCCCACCGACCACCCCGCCCAGCTCGAACTGCTTCGCTTGCTGGAGCAGCACCCGGAGTATTCGCAGCGTCAGCTGTCGAGCGCCCTGGGGGTCAGCCTGGGCAAGACGCACTACCTGCTGAAGGCCTTGCTTGAAAAGGGCTGGGTGAAGGCGCAGAACTTTCAGCGCAGCAGCCACAAGATGGGCTACCTGTATGTGCTGACGCCGCACGGGGTGGGGCAGCGCCTGCTGCTGACCCGCAGCTTCCTGGCCCGCAAGGAAAAGGACTATGAGGCGCTGCACGCGCAGATCACCGCTCTGCGTGAAGAGCTGGCGTCGCAACCGCGCTCCGACACACACACGCCCACCTGAGCCATGGCCCAGCACGTTCTTCCCATCGTCATGGCCGGCGGCAGCGGCACCCGCTTGTGGCCGCTGAGCCGGGCGCTCTACCCAAAGCAGTTCCTGGCCTTGTCGGGCGAGCAGACCCTGTTTCAGCAAGCCACCCTGCGGCTGCTCGACCTGGCCTGCAACGACATCCACGTCGCATCGCCGTGCATCGTGGGCAACGAGGAACACCGCTTCATGGTGCTCGACCAGCTGCGCGAAATCGGCGTCGAACCCAGCGCGGTGCTGTTGGAGCCGAGCGGGCGCAACACCGCCCCGGCGCTGACCCTGGCCGCGCTGTTTGCGCAGCAAGGCGAGGTCAATTCAGGCGACAGCGATCCCATCCTCATCGTCACTCCGGCCGACCAGACGGTGATGCGGCCAGAGGCCTTCAAGCTGGCACTGCGGCAGGCCGTGGCAGCCGCGGCGGACGGCAGCATCGTCACCCTGGGCATCGTGCCTGACCGCCCCGAGACGGGCTTCGGCTACATCCGCGCCAGCGGCAACGGCAGCGCCAAAGCGGTGGCCGCCTTCGTCGAAAAGCCCAGCCTCGACGTGGCCCGGCGCTACCTGTCCGAAGGCGGCTATTACTGGAACAGCGGCATGTTCGTGCTGCGCGCCAGCAGCTGGCTGACCGCCTTGCAGCGGCACCGCCCCGACATCGATGCGGCCACCCGCGTCGCATGGAACGGGCGAACCACCGACGCCTGCTTCATCCGCCCCGGCAAGGCGGCGTTCACCGCCATTCCGAGCGAGAGCATCGACTACGCGGTGATGGAGCCGACCACCGCCGCGCCCGACGCCGAACACGCCGTGAAGATGGTGCCGCTGGACGCTGGCTGGAGCGACCTGGGTGCGTGGGACGCCGTGTGGCAGGTCAGCCCGCAGGACGCGCAAGGCAACGCCAGCCACGGCGACACGCTGATCGAAAACAGCCACGACACCCTGGTGCACGCGACCAGCCGGCTTGTCAGCGCGATCGGCTTGAGCAACATCGTGATCGTGGAAACTCCTGACGCGGTGCTGGTGGCCGACCGTGCGCAGAGCCAGGACGTGAAGAAGATCGTCAGCGCCTTGCAGAAAGCCGGCCGCAGCGAAGGCAGCCTGCACCGCCGCGTGCACCGGCCCTGGGGCTGGTACGACAGCATCGACCACGGGCCGCGCTTTCAGGTCAAACGCATCATGGTCAAGCCGGGTGCCAGCCTGAGCCTGCAAATGCACCACCACCGCGCCGAGCACTGGATCGTCGTGTCCGGCACGGCCGAGGTGACCAACGGCGACAGCGTGAGCCTGCTGACCGAAAACCAGAGCACCTACATCCCGCTGGGCACCACGCACAGGCTGCGCAACCCCGGCGCGATCGCACTCGAAATCATCGAAGTGCAATCGGGTTCATACCTCGGCGAAGACGACATCGTGAGGTTTGACGACACCTATGGACGCACCTGACAACCTGAAGATATTCGTCACCGGGCACCGTGGCATGGTGGGCAGCGCCATCGTGCGTCGGCTTCGGGCCAGCGGCTACAGCAGCCTGGTGACGCGCACCCGCGCCGAGCTCGACCTGCTGGACCAACGCGCAGTGCACGAGTTTCTGGCGCAGGAAAAACCCGACTACATCTTCATCGCGGCGGCCAAGGTGGGTGGCATCCAGGCGAACAACCGGTTGCGCGCCGACTTCCTGTACCAGAACCTGCTGATCGCGGCCAACCTGATCCACGGTGCGCACCTGGCCGGCGTGCAGCGGTTGATGTTTTTGGGGTCGAGTTGCATCTACCCGCGCGACTGCCCGCAACCGATCAAGGAAGCATATTTGCTGACCGGTCCGCTGGAGCCGACCAACGAGCCATATGCCATCGCCAAGATCGCCGGCATCAAGCTGTGCGAGAGCCACAACCTGCAACACGGGCGGCAGTACATCTGCGCGATGCCGACCAACCTGTACGGCCCGATCGACAACTACGACCTGGCCACCCGCCACGTGTTGCCTGCGTTGATCCGCAAGGCACACGAGGCTCGAGAGCGCGGCGATGCCGAATGCGTGGTCTGGGGCAGTGGCACCCCGCGCCGCGAGTTTCTGCATGTCGATGACCTGGCCGACGCCTGCGTGCACCTGATGCGCAGCGGCTACGACGGCCCGATGGTCAACATCGGCACCGGTGACGACGTGAGCATCCGCGAGCTGGCTGAGATGGTGATGCAGGTGGTCGGCTTCAATGGCCGCATTGTCTTCGACAGCAGCAAGCCCGACGGCACGCCGCGCAAGCTGCTGGACGTGAGCCGGATGACGGCGCTGGGCTGGCGCGCCAGCACATCGCTTCGTGCAGGCATCGAGCAAACCTACGCCACGGCACCCTTCCGCGTTTGAGCGGAATGCGCACCGATTCCGAACGCAAACCGAAGACACGACCATGAGCCAACCCAAAGTCGCCCTCATCACCGGTGTGACCGGACAGGACGGTGCCTACCTGAGCGAGTTGCTGCTCGACAAGGGCTACGAAGTGCACGGCATCAAGCGCCGCGCCAGCCTGTTCAACACCGACCGCATCGACCACCTGTACCAGGACCCGCACGTCGACCACCAGCGCTTCAAGCTGCACTACGGCGACCTCACCGACAGCACCAACCTGATCCGCATCGTCCAGCAGGTGCAGCCCGACGAGATCTACAACCTGGCCGCCATGAGCCACGTCGCCGTGAGCTTCGAGACGCCCGAATACACCGCCAATGCCGACGGCATCGGCACCCTGCGCATCCTGGAGGCCATCCGCATCCTGGGCCTGGAAAAGAAGACGCGCTTCTACCAGGCCAGCACCAGCGAGCTGTACGGCCTGGTGCAGGAAACCCCGCAGAAGGAGACCACGCCGTTCTACCCGCGCAGCCCGTATGCGGTGGCCAAGATGTACGCCTACTGGATCACCGTGAACTACCGCGAGGCGTACGGCCTGTACGCCTGCAACGGCATCCTGTTCAACCACGAAAGCCCGCTGCGCGGCGAGACCTTCGTGACCCGCAAGATCACCCGCGCCATGGCGCGCATCGCGCTGGGCCTGCAGGACTGTCTGTACCTGGGCAACATGAGCGCGCTGCGGGATTGGGGCCACGCGAAGGACTACGTCGAGATGCAGTGGCTGATGCTGCAGCAGGACAAGCCCGAAGACTTCGTGATTGCGACCGGGGTGCAGTACAGCGTGCGGCAGTTCGTCGAGTTCGCGGCGCGCGAACTGGGCATCACGATTCGCTTCAGCGGTGAAGGTGATGCCGAGATCGGCAGCGTTGCCAAGGTCGAGGGCGACAAGGCCCGCTGCAAGGTCGGCGACGTGATCGTCAAGGTCGATCCGCGCTACTACCGGCCCACCGAGGTCGAGACGTTGCTGGGCGATCCGAGCAAGGCTAAGGCGAAGTTGGGCTGGGTGCCGAAGATCACGCTGGCCGAACTGGTGGCCGAGATGGTGGTGGCGGACTATGGCTCGGCGCAGCGCGACAGCCTGGTCAAGCAGGCCGGCTTCCAGGCCTTCGACCACCACGAATGAGCGCCACCTGCGCAAAGAATTGGATTTGACATGAAGCTCGCAGGAAAGAAGGTGTTGGTCACCGGTGCCGACGGTTTCATCGGCTCGCACCTGACCGAACACCTCGTGAAGGCCGGTGCCGATGTGCGCGCCTTCGTCTACTACAACAGCTTCAACTCCTGGGGCTGGCTGGACGAGGTGGACGAGCAGGTGAAGCAGTCGCTCGACGTGTTTGCCGGTGACATCCGCGACCCACATGGCGTGCGCACAGCCATGAAGGACTGCGACGTGGTGATGCACCTCGCCGCGCTGATCGCCATTCCCTATTCGTACCACTCGCCCGACACCTACGTCGACACCAACGTCAAAGGCACGCTCAACGTGGTGCAGGCCGCGCGCGACCTGGGCACCGAGCGCGTGGTTCACACCTCGACCAGCGAGGTCTACGGCACGGCCCGCTTCGTGCCCATCACCGAAGAGCATCCGCTGCAAG
>JANNEI010000385.1:0-1747 GCA_031378565.1 Burkholderiales bacterium | reverse complement strand
GTCGATGCTGGCATCGGGCATCGACCCCACCCGCGACGCCGTGCTGCCGCGCGCGCTGGCGGGCATGTTCGCGGTGATCACGCTGGCCCTGGTGAGCAGCGTGGTCACGCTGGTGATCACCTACCTGTCGGTGTACGGTTTTGCCACCTGGGGCCTCGAAGGCTTCACCCGCGCAGTCGGCCAGGTGTTCAACCCCGTGATCGCGCTGATTTTCATCCTGAAGACGCTGTTCCTCAGCCTCGCCGTGGCCGTCATTCCGATGGTGACCACGCCGCGAGAACGCGCTGCCGGGCTGGCCAATGCCGACCTGACGCGCCTGGCGCGCTTGCTGGCGGTGATCCTGATGGTCGAGGTCGGCTCGCTGGTGGGCAACTACTATTGAAGCGACACACGCCACACACGCGCCACACGCCCGCAAGCCATGGAACCTGAACCCGACAGCGCCCCGCCGGTCGCCCACCTCGACCTCAAGGCGCAGCTGTTTCTGTGGTGCGTCGTGCTGCTGATCGTCGCTGCCGTCGCCTACGTCCTGTATGCGCGCGGTGCCTTCGACCGCACGCAGACCCTGGTGCTGGTGGCCGACAACTCCGAGGGCGTGGTGGTGGGCATGGATTTGACGTTCGCCGGCTTCCCGATCGGCCGCGTCAACCGGATCGAGCTGTCCGCCGAAGGCAATGCCCGCATCGTGGTCGACGTTCCGTCCAAGGACGCGCGCTGGCTGCGCGAGTCGAGCGTGTTCACGATGGAAAGCGGCCTGGTCGGTGCCACGCGCATTCGCGCCTACAGCGGCATCCTGACCGACCCGCCCTTGCCCGACGGCGCCGTGCGCAAGGTGCTGGCCGGAGACGCGGCGGCCGAGATCCCGCGCCTGATGGCCAGCGTGCGCGAACTGGTCGCCAACCTGACCACGATGACCGCCGCCGACGCGCCGCTGAGCGCCAGCCTGGGCAACGTGCAAAAGCTGACCGACAGCCTGAAAGGCCCGCGCGGTGCGCTCGGCGTGCTGCTGGGCGACGAGAAGGAAGCGCAGAAAATCATCACCACCCTGGACCGCACCAATGCGCTGCTGGCGCGGCTGGACGGTCTGGTGCTCAAGGCCGATGGCTTGGTGGTCAAGGCGGACGGCCTTGCCGTTAAAGCCGATGCGCAGGTGTTCGGTGCCAGCGGTGTGATGACCGAAACCCGCGCCACCGTCGTGCAGCTCAACGGCCTGCTGGGCGATGCACGCAACAGCCTGAAAAAGGTCGACGGCGTGCTGCAAGAGGCGCAGGCAATTGCCTCCAACACCCGTGAAGCCAGCAACGACCTGGGCACGCTGCGCGGCGAGGTGGAAGCCAGCCTGCGCAAGGTGGAGCACCTGGTCAACGAAATCAATCGCAAGTGGCCGTTCAAGCGAGACACCGAGGTGAAGCTGCCATGAGGCTCGTCCGCATGCTGGCAGCTTTCGTCTCGGTCTTCGCAGCGGTCGCCTGTTCCAGCACCCCGCCGCCGCCCGACTGGCAGATGAATGCGAAGGATTCGCTGGAGCGCGCCGTGGCGGCCTACCTGCAAGGCAACTCGCGCGTCGAAGCAGTCGAGTTCGCCCGCGCGCGGGCCGAGCTGGCGCGCACGGCACGCGCCGACTTGCTGGCCCGCGCCGAGCTGACACGCTGCGCCGCGCGCGTCGCCAGCCTCGTGCTCGAGCCCTGCGCCGGTTTCGCGGCGCTGGCACAGGACGCGAGTGCCGCCGAGCGTGCGTACGCCGACT
>JANNEI010000547.1:0-1636 GCA_031378565.1 Burkholderiales bacterium | reverse complement strand
CCCTGGATGCGTGGAACAAAGCGGTGATCGACGACGACCCCGACCTCGACGACGACATCTGGTGGGACCCGGCGCGCGGCGGCACCGGTGCCGGCTACAACATCAACGCCATCCTGCCGATCCAGCCAGCACCGCTGGTGGGCATGCAAGGCTGGTACGACACCGTGTGCACGGTGCGCAAGGTGTGAGGTGGGCTGCGCGAGAGGGACAGGCTGGGTGCCTGCGGCCTCACGCTGGCTCTAGCCCGATCACCAGACGCTTCCCCAGCAAACCGATCGCCTGAGCGATACGCGGCAGCTTGGAGCCGTAGTGCGGGTCGAGCAGCCGGCGGACTTCCTTTTCGTCGACGCCGAGTTGTCTGGCGAGTTCCACCTTGCTGATGCCTGCCTCGCCCATGGCAACGTACAACGCGGCCTTGGCGACCGTCTCGGCCGGTGGCGAAACCCAGTGTTCGTTGCGTCTGGTTTTGCTGGGAAGGGGAAACGGGTTGCCCCCGACGATGTAGGCCGCGAAGACTTCGTCCATCGCGTCGGCCGCCTCAGCCAGCGCGTGCAACTTGTCGTCTCCCTGGGTGACCAACTGCGGCAGGTCCCGGCAGGTCACCACAAAGCCGCCTTCGTCGGCTGGACTGAGCAGGACCGGATATTGAAATCGATTCATTGCGTGCACCTCACAAGTCGATTGCCTTGATGCCAAGTTGAGTGCACATCGCATGGAATGTGCCTGTCTTCAATTCGTCCTTCGGATTGCGAATGATCGTGAATGCTGCGCCGAAGTAGAGCGTCTGATGACTGCCCTTGCCGCGCGATGCATCCAGCCTCACCGCCACCTGTCGAGCTTTGGCAAGCGCTTTCAACTTGCGGATGAACTCGTGGCCCGTCATTGCCTGATTATCGGACTAAAACGTCCGCATCCAGAGATTCCATCCAAGGTCCAATCTCATTTCAACGCCTTGAACCGCACCCGCTTCGGCCGCGCGCCTTCTTCGCCGAGGCGCTTCTTCTTGTCGGCCTCGTACTCCTGGTAGTTGCCGTCGAAGAAGACCCATTTCGAGTCGCCTTCGCAGGCCAGGATGTGCGTCGCGATGCGGTCGAGAAACCAGCGGTCGTGGCTGATCACCATGATGCTGCCGGCGAATTCGAGCAACGCGTCTTCGAGCGCGCGCAGCGTTTCCACGTCGAGGTCGTTCGACGGCTCGTCGAGCATCAGCACGTTGCCGCCGGCAATCAGCGTCTTGGCCAGATGCAGCCGGCCGCGCTCGCCGCCGGACAGGTTGCCGACCAGTTTTTGCTGGTCGTTGCCCTTGAAGTTGAAGCGGCCCAGGTAGGCGCGCGACGGCATCACGAACTTGCCGACGATCAGGTTGTCCAGCCCGCCCGACACGTCTAGCCAGACCGTCTTGTCGCCTTCCAGCGATTCACGGCTTTGTTCGACGAAGGCCATCTTCACCGTCGGGCCGATCTTCACAATGCCGCTGTCGGCCTTCTCGGTGCCCGCCAGCATGCGGAACAGCGTCGACTTGCCCGCGCCGTTCGGGCCGATGATGCCGACGATGGCACCCGCCGGCACCTTGAAGCTCAGGTCGTCGATCAGCACCCGGTCGCCGAAGCTCTTGGTGACGTTCTCGAACTCGATC
>JANNEI010000379.1:0-7721 GCA_031378565.1 Burkholderiales bacterium | reverse complement strand
GCAGGTCGAGGATCTGCGCCTGGATGGTGACGTCGAGCGCGGTGGTGGGCTCGTCGGCCACCAGAAAGTCGGGCTCGGCGGCCAGCGTCATTGCGATCATCACGCGCTGCTTTTGGCCGCCGCTCAAGCGAAACGGATATTCGTCGATGCGACGCTCGGGCTCGGGAATGCCCACCCTGCCCAGCCACTCGATGGCGCGCGCACGCGCTGCGGCACCGCGCAGCGGCGTGTGCGCCTCGATCGACTCGACGATCTGGTCGCCGACCCGCATGACAGGGTTCAGGCTGGTCGCCGGCTCTTGAAAAATCATGCCGATCTTGCCGCCGCGAATGCCGCGCATCTGCGACTCGGGCAGCGAGAACACTTCCTGTCCATCGATGTCGAGGCGGCCTTCGGTGACACGGCCGTTCTCGGGCAGCAGGCGCATCAACGCCAGCGCCGTCATGCTCTTGCCGCATCCCGATTCGCCCACCAGCGCGAAGGTTTCACCGCGCTCGATGCACAGCGACAAGCCGTCGATGGCCTTGACCAGACCGGCCTCGGCGTCGAGCGCCACTTTCAGATCGGAGATGTTCAGCATGGAATGTTCGGCGAAGTCGGGCCGCAATGAAGCGCGCGGCTGGTGACGGGGCGGGTCACGGCAGCTTTACCAGCGGCAGCGTCACACGGCGCGGGCGGAACACGCGCGAGCGCGGGTCGAACGCGTCACGCACGCCGTCGGCGAACAGGTTGGCCGCCAGCACCAAGGTGACCATGAAGGCGAAGGCGGCTGCGAAGCTCCACCACACGATGGGGTCGCGTGACATCTCGCTGCGGGCCAGGTTGATCATGCCGCCGAAGCTGTTCATCGACGGATCGACGCCGACGCCGACGTAAGACAGCACGGCTTCGTAGAGGATCAGCCCCGAAAATTCGAGCACGGTTGTGATGAGCACGAGGTGCATCACGTTGGGCATGATGTGGCGCGACATGATGTGCCAGTGGCTGACGCCGAATGCCGTGGCCGCCTGCACGTACTCGAGTTCGCGCAGCTTCATGGTTTCGGCACGCAGCAGGCGGCACAGGCTGGCCCAGCCCGTCAACCCGAGAATCACGCACAGCAGAAAAATGCGCAGGTCGGAGCGCTCGGCGCCGGTTTCGAAGAAGTTCGGGTTCTTGTCGATGAACACCTGAACCATCAGCACACAGGCCGCGATCAGCAACACGTTCGGTACCGACGACAGCGTGGTGTACAGGTACTGGATCACCTCGTCGACCCAGCCCTTGAAGTAGCCCGCCATCACGCCCAACACCACCGCGAACGGCAGCGTCGCCAGCGTGGCCAGGGTGCCGATCACGAAGGCGGTGCGGATGCTCTTGAGTGCCTGGTACAGCACGTCGTTGCCGGTGCGGTCGGTGCCCAGCACGTGGTACTGAGCTCCGACCCCCGCCGCCATGCCGACCAGCGCGCACACCACGCTGAAGGTCACCAGTGCAGCGCGCAGCGGCAAGGCGGTGTCGTTGCGAAGGATGCGGCCCAGCGCCTGCATCAAGCCGATGCGCTGCGACCGCCCGTGTGCCAGCGCGGTCAATGCCAACGCGAGCGCGGCGACAGCCAACCCGGCAGCAAGACCCATCGCCGCGCGCAACCACAGGTCGGGCAGCCAATCGGCCGCAGGGTCCTTCAGCAATGCGCCGCCATACAAGAGGCGCGGATGGATGCGCACGCTTTGGCCGTTCACATCGCGCGATTCCTTGGTGAAGCCTTCGAAGGCCAGCGGCAGCGAATACGACGCCTCGCGCGACTTGACCAGACCTGCGAGCAACGCGTCGAGCAGCGATTCGGTGCGCGTGTCATAGGCCACGCCCGAGCCCGCGGCCGCGGTGGCGGACGCCGGCAAGGCGCGGCGGAAATGCACACTGTCAACCAGGGTGACCAGCAAGAACGCCGCCATCACGACGGCCGAGCAAAGCGCCGGCGCGTCGGTCAGCACCTTCAGCCAGTTGGCGCGCAGGTTGGGGCTGCGCCGAATGTGCCAGACATACCAGCACAGCGACAGGACCAGCAGCAACAGCACTGCGTCGGTCCAGAGCAAGACGAACTTCGGGGCCATCGTAAAAGTACCGATTCAATTGAGCCGCACGCGCGGGTCGGCCCAGGTGTAGGCGATGTCGATCATCACGAACGAGACGATGTAGAGCAGCGAGCCGATGAACACCATGGTGCGCACGATGGCGAAGTCCTGTCCGGTGATGGCGTCGATGACATAGGCGCCGAGGCCCGGGATGCCGAAGAAGCTCTCGAACACCAGGCTGCCGAGGAACAGGTACGGCAGGTACGAGCCGGCGCTGGTGATGATGGGAATCAGCGCGTTCTTGAACACGTGCTTGAACAACACCACCTGCTCGGACAGCCCCTTGGCGCGGGCGGTGCGCACGTAATCCTTGCCGACTTCCTCCAGGAACATGGCGCGGTAAAGCCGGGCTTCACCACCCAGCCGCGCCAGCAATGCCAGCGCGATCGGCAGGATCAGGAACTTGAACGCGTCCAGCCCGCCCGCGTAGCCCGAGATCGGCACCAGCTTGAACATGCGCGAGAACAAGAACTGGCCAACGATGATGTAGAACAGGCTGCTGATCGACAGCATCAGCACGCACAGCACCACGCCCCAGAAGTCGATCCGGGTGTGCCTGAAAAACACCAGCAGCAAGGCGAACGCCGTGCTGGCGATCACCTGCAACAAAAACAGCGGCAGCGCCAGTTGCAGGCTGGCCACCATGCGGCTGGTGACCTGGTGGCCGATGTCGCCTGCGCTCTCTGCGTCGGCACGGCCGAAGTCGAGCTTGAACAGGCTGACCGAGCGCTCCCAGAAAATGGTTTCGGTCAGCTGGTCGGTGCCCTGTTTCGCGTCATTCCAGTACAGCGGTTTGTTGTAGCCGCGTTCGGCCTTCCACTTGACGATCTGCTCCTGGCTGATGCGCTTGCCGCCGATGTTCAGCCGCGCCATGTCGTCGGGCGTGTTGACGGTGAAGAAGAGGAAAAAGGTGGCCAGGTTGACGCCCAGCAAAATCAGGAAACCGTAGACGATGCGGCGAAAGATGTAATTCAGCATGGAGTCGCTTGCGTTTCTCGTGTCGCGTCAGGCCAGCACTTCGCCGCGCGCGTTCAGGCGCTCACGCTGGCGGAAGCTGCGGCGCGCGCCCCAAACTGCCAGCATCAGCAGCGCCACGATCAGCACCGGCGGCCACCAGGTGGGGTGATTCCACTCGGCCTGTTTTTTCGCGCGCAGCGCCGGGTCGATGCGGTAGTAGCGCGCCATGTCGCGCACCATGATTCCCGGCTTGCCGTTCGAGACCCAGGGTTGGTACGCACCGCTGGCAAAAGGGAAGTAGCCGAACGACCAGATGGCGTCCTGCTGCACCAGGGTCACCATCTCGTCGATGACCTTTTGCTTGGCCGGGCCGTCGTCCATCAGCTGCAATTGCTTGTAGCGCCTGTCGTATTCCGGGTTCTCGTAGTTGGTGGTGTTTTCGCCGTCGGCCTTGGCCTTGGAGTTGGGGCCGTACAGCAGAAACAGGTAGTTCTCGGGGTCGGGGTAGTCGGCCAGCCAGCCCCAGAAAAAGATCTGCTGCGTTCCCTTGCGCATCTTGTCCTGGAACTGGTTGTAGTCGGTGGCACGGATTTCCAGTTGCACGCCCAGCTTGGCGTACTGCTTGACCATCCAGTCGAGTTCGGCCTTGATCTCGGGAGTAGGCGTGCGCTGGTAGTCGTAGTTCAGCACCAGCGGGCGGCCGGTTTTTTCTTCACGCCCGTTCGGGTAGCCAGCGTCGGCCAGCAGCTTCTTGCCTTCTTCCAGCGTGCGGCGCACCGCTTTGCCATTGACCGTCGTGTGGGTGATCGGGTTGATGCCTTCGGGCGTGCCGTGGCGCGAGCCGATCAGGCCGCCCGGCAACGGGCCCATCGCCGTTTCGCCGCCCTTCTTGGGGAACACGCGGCTGTACTCCTCCCAGTCGATGGCGATGCCAAGCGCCTGACGCAGCTTGCGGTTGCGCAACTGCTGGTCGGGGGTTGAACCCTTGCCCACCACCGGGTCCAGCCAGTTGAAGCCAACGTACCAGTTGGAGATGTCGCTCAGGCGCGGCAGCTTGAAACCTTTTTCGGTGTACGCCTTGTTGACGCGGTCGGAATCGGCCATGTCCAGCGCGTACTCGATGCCGAATTCGGTGCGCTCGATCTCCGGCACATCGAGGAAGCCCTGCACGAACTTGGCCTTCAGCGGCACCGCTTCTTTCTCGGCGTTGAAGACCAGGGTGTCGATGAACGGCATGGTCTTGCCGCAGTCGGCCAGCAGCCCGGCTTCCTTCTCGCCCGGCATGCCTTCGCAGGGATACGGCTCACCGCGGAAATTCGGGTTGCGCTTGAGCACGTGGCGGCGGTCCTGCACGTAGTCGGTCAGCATGTAGGCACCGGTGCCGACCGGCCACACGTTCAGCGTCAGGCCGCTGCGTGCCATGCCGGGCTGGGCGTAGAACTTGTCGGCTTCCCACGGCACCGGTGCCATGAAGGTCATCGCCATCCAGTACTTCCACTGCGGGTACTTGCCGTGGATGCGGATGCGCAGGGTGTGGCTGTCGAGCGCCGTCGCGCCGGCCAGCGGGAATTGGCGGAAGTCGAGGAAGGGCTTGTCCAGGCTGGCCGCGTCGAGGCCGGCGCGCAGCTTCTTGTCCTCGGCACGGATCAGCGGGCCGTAGTCCTTCAGGCCGATCACGTACTCGGAGAACGTGCCGTAGATCGGTGCCGGGATGCGCGGCGTGGCGTGCCGCTTCATTGCGTAGACGAAATCGTCTGCGACGAGCTCGCGCGTGCCCTGCACGGAGAAATCGAACGGCGTGCGCTTGTCGGCCAGCTCGCCGGGCTTCATGTCGTGGTACAGGTACCGGCCCTGGGCGTCCACGGCGAACGCCGGGTGAGGCGCGTAGCGCACGCCTTTGCGGATCGGGATGTCGTACACGCTCTCGGCGATCAGCTCGGGGGCCACGTCGTCGGGCAGGGGCAGGCCGGCCTTGTCGAGGTATTTCGGTGTGACCACCTCGGTCGCGAGCTTCGGGATCAGCGTGTACGGGCGCTTCAGGTAGTGGTAGCCGTAAAGTCCCTCGTACACCTGGTAGGTGATCGGCGTTTCGTTGTTGGAATACGAAGCGGTTGGGTCGAGGTAACGGGGCGACCGTTCCGAGAACGCCGTGAACAACGTGTTGGTCTTTTCAGCGCCGTCGGGTTGCGGGCTGTTGTTGCAACCGCTGAGTGACGCGGCCGCCATGAGCAGCCACAAGACACCCGCTGTGAGGCCGTGGTTCGCCTTGATTGCATGACCGCGCATTCGGTCCATCCCTTCGAACAATGAGCCGCGGCAGGCTTACGCCGCATGCTCAGAAAAACAATGTGCCTCCGACGAACTCCAGCTTGTGGCTGGGTCACCGTGAGGCAGTGATCGATGATACGCGCGCTGCCGGGGCGCGCCGCTCAGGGTTTCACCGATCGCAAGGCGCATGCCAAGGCGGGGTGATGCGATGCGCGCGGCTCACCAGCCGATCAGCACGTCCCGGCCCTGCACCACCAGGTTCACCTTGGCCCCCACCGGCAGCGACACCTTGGTGGCCACATGGCCGAACGGCAGGCCGGTGAGGATGGGCGTTTTCGTCAGCGAACGCAGGTGCGCGACCACCGTCTTCATGGAGAAGCCACGGTCCAGCGGCGACTTGCGGTGGACGGTGAAAGCACCCAGCACGATCGCCTTTTGCGAATCGAGCACGCCGGCCTGGTGCAGCTGCAGCAAGCTGCGCTCGATGCGGTAAGGCTGCTCGTTCACGTCTTCCAGAAACAGCACGCCGCCCCGGGTGACCTTGCCGGGCGGCCAATGCCGCGTGGCCAGCAGCGAGCTGACCAGCCCGAGGTTGCCGCCCCAGAGCGTGCCGCGCACTTGCAAGCCGTCGAAGCCCGCCTCGGTCCTGAAGCCGACCGCCTCCAGCTCGCCGCTCATCGCTTCCAGAAAGCAGGCTTCGGTGATGTCGTCCACCGCCTCGCCGCCGAAGTCGTCCACCGCCAGCGGTCCGGCCCAGGTGACGCCTTTTTCATGCGCCAGCAGCCCGAGCTGCAAGGCCGTGAGGTCGCTGTAGCCGACCCACCGCGTGCCCTGCTCGACGCTGCGTGCGATCAGCTTCCAGTCGATGCGGTCGAGCAGCCGCGTCAACCCATAGCCGCCGCGCGTCGCCAGCGCAATGTCGGGCGCGGCGCTGGCCACACGGTGCAGCGCCGCGAGGCGTGTGTCGTCGTCGCCGGCAAAGCGCTGGTGCTTCAGCAAGGCAGCCGCGTCGACATGCACCTCGAAGCCGAGCGCGGCCAGGCGTTTGGCCGCGAGCCGCAGTGGTGCCGCCTTGACGAGCACGCCGGCGGGAGTGAACAGGTGCAGCGAGGTCATCGAACGGGAGTCGGCGGCAGCAGCGACCGTGACAGCGCCGCAGCGTCGACTTCAACCGCTTCGCCGGCAGGAATGGGCGCAACCTCGACACCCGCCCGGCGTTGCCGATAGTGCTCGCGCCGCTCGGCAAAAAAGTCACGCAGCATCTGGCCGCATTCATCGGCCAGCAATCCGCCCTGCACTTGCGTGTGATGGTTCAACGCGGCCTGCCCGAACAGGTCGATCACCGAGCCGGCCGCGCCGGTCTTGGGGTCGGTCGCGCCGAACACCACGCGCTTCAGCCGCGCATGCATGAGCGCCATCGCGCACATCGCGCAGGGTTCGAGCGTGACGAACAACTCGCACTCGGGGAGCCGGTAGTTGCCCAGCAGGCTTGCCGCATGGCGCAAGGCGACGATCTCGGCGTGTGCCGTCGGATCGTGCTCGGTGATCGGGCGGTTGTAGCCGGTGGCGATCACCTGTCCGCCTCGCATCACGACGGCACCGACCGGAACTTCGCCGATCAACCCGGCGTTGCGCGCCTGGTCAAGTGCAATCCGCATCGCGGCTTCGTCGGCGGCCTCCCAGCCGGCGTCGATCACTTGGCCGCCTCTTCGGTGCGGGCTGCTCCTTGCTCCAGCGCCTTGCCGACGTCGCGGCGCACCTGGTCCTGCAACTGCCTCGATTGATCGGCGACCGTTCCGCCCGCCGTGGCGTCGGGCGCAGCCAGCCCGGCGCTGGCCGCCCTGGAGGCTGCGCCGTTGGAATGCCCCATCGCGTTCAACTGCTTGACCGCGACCAGGCCGACGATCACCAGCGCCAACAGCAGTCCGACCACACCGAACAAGGCTCTCAAAGGCTCACTCCCGATTCATGCTTGCCGAGGCTAGCAGACACGCCTGACTGCGGGCCTGCCTGAGTTCGAGTCTGAGACTTTAGCGTGACTTGGAGCCCGAGGCTGGGCTCGGGCCTGGCCCGCTACCACTCCAGCGGCGGCAACTCGTGGAAGACCTTTCGCGTGCCGGCGATCCACTGCTGCTTGAGCGATTCGAAGTAGGCGTCGCCGGTGTCGAAGCGGCGCTTCATCGTGACCGCCAGGCTGTCCCGAGCGTAGCAAAGCAGGTCGATCGGCATGCCCACCGAAAGGTTGCTGAGCATGGTCGAATCGAACGAGACGAGCACGCACTTGGTGGCGTCCTCCAGCGTGGCGATCGAGGTGACCGCCAGGTCGAGGATGGGCTTGCCGTACTTGGCCTCACCGGTTTGCAGAAAGCTGGTGTCGGTGCC
>JANNEI010000483.1:0-2651 GCA_031378565.1 Burkholderiales bacterium | reverse complement strand
GCTCGAGGTGGTTAAGTTTGAATGGCCGCGCACGCTCAGCGCGCGGCCCGGCAACGATAGAAGGACATACATGGCACGCATCGCCGGCATCAACATCCCACCGCACAAGCATGCGGAGATCGGCCTGACCGCCATTTTTGGCATCGGGCGCACCACGGCGCAGAAAATCTGCACCTCGGTGGGCATCGCCTATTCCAAGAAGATCAAGGACTTGAGCGATGCCGACCTGGAAAAGATTCGCGAAGAGGTTAATCGCCTGACGATTGAAGGCGACCTGCGCCGCGAGATTTCCATCAACATCAAGCGTCTGATGGACCTGGGCTGCTACCGCGGCCTGCGCCATCGGCGTGGGCTGCCGGTTCGCGGCCAGCGCACGCGTACCAATGCACGCACCCGCAAGGGTCCGCGCAAGGGTGCCGCAGCGCTGAAGAAGTAAGCCCTCTACCGGAATACAGACATGGCCAAAGCACCCGTCAATACCGCGGCACGCCGCGTGAGCAAGAAAGTCCGCAAGAACGTGGCGGACGGCATTGCCCACGTGCATGCCTCGTTCAACAACACCATCATCACCATCTGCGACCGCCAAGGCGGCGCGCTGGCCTGGGCCTCTTCGGGCGGTCAGGGTTTCAAGGGTTCGCGCAAGTCCACGCCGTTCGCTGCTCAGGTGGCCGCCGAGGTGGCTGGGCGTGCGGCGCAGGAACAGGGCATCAAGAACCTGGATGTGCGCATCAAGGGCCCCGGCCCGGGGCGTGAATCGTCTGTGCGTGCGTTGGCCTCTTTGGGCATTCGCATCAACTCCATCAGCGACGTGACGCCTGTGCCGCACAACGGCTGCCGCCCGCAAAAGCGCCGTCGCATCTAAGCCGGATCAAGGCCGGCGTGGCTTAGTTCACGGCTTGGCTATAATTTAGAGTTTTCCGCCACGCGCGCAGGCCTCAAGCCCGCGCACGCGGCTGGCCGCAGTCTTGCATTGCGGCCTGTGTAAGCCCACCGTCTGAGCGCCTTTCGCAACAACATCCCGCCAGACTTGCGCGACTTCATTGCTCGCGTCAGCAACCCAAGGATCTGATCAAGTGGCACGTTATCTAGGACCCAAGGCCAAACTGGCCCGCCGTGAAGGCACCGACCTGTACCTGAAGAGCGCACGCCGCTCGATCAGCGACAAGTCGAAGTTCGAAACCAAGCCGGGCCAACATGGACGCAACTCCGGTTCACGCACCAGCGACTACGGCCTGCAACTGCGCGAGAAGCAAAAGGTCAAGCGCATGTACGGTGTGCTGGAGCGTCAGTTCCGCCGCTACTTTGCTGAGGCCGAGCGGCGCCGGGGCAACACCGGCGCCAACTTGCTGTTGCTGCTGGAGTCGCGCCTGGACAACGTGGTCTACCGCATGGGCTTCGGCTCCACCCGGGCCGAGGCGCGCCAATTGGTCTCGCACCAGGCGGTGATGGTCAACGCCCAGGTGGTCAACATTGCCTCTTACCTGGTCAAGGCCGGTGATGTGGTGGCGGTGCGCGAGAAGTCGAAGAAACAACTGCGCATCATCGATGCGGTGAAGCTGGCCGAAGGCCAGGGCATGCCGGCCTGGGTGAGCGTCGATGCCGCCAAGCTGGAAGGCATCTTCAAGAAGGCGCCTGACCGCGACGAATTCGGTGCCGACATCAAGGAAGCGCTGATCGTCGAGTTGTACTCGCGCTAGCGCGAGACACGACAGCGGGATGACGGCGACGCCGTCACCCTTCTTGGCTATCGCTGTGCATTTGCCGGGCACACAGCGAATCATTTCTGGCCCGGCGATGTCCATCAGCCTTATCGGTGTAACGAGCCGAGGGTATTGAGACCAACAGGACTTCAATGCAAACCAATCTGCTGAAACCCAAAGCCATCAATGTCGAACCCCTGGGCGGCAACCGCGCCAAGGTGACTCTGGAGCCCTTCGAGCGTGGCTACGGCCACACGCTGGGCAATGCGCTACGCCGCGTGCTCTTGTCGTCGATGGTCGGCTACGCGCCCACCGAAGTCACGATCGCCGGCGTGCTGCACGAGTACTCGACGGTGGACGGGGTCCAGGAAGACGTCGTCCACATCATGCTGAACCTGAAGGGCGTGGTCTTCCGCCTGCACAACCGCGACGAAGTGACGCTGGTGCTGCGCAAGGAAGGCGAGGGCCCGGTCACGGCAGGCGACATCCAGACGCCGCACGACGTCGAGATCATCAACCCCGACCACGTGATCACGCACCTGTCGCACGGCGGCAAGCTCGACATGCAGATCAAGGTCGAGAAGGGCCGCGGCTACGTGCCCGGCACGATGCGCCGCTTCGGCGACGAGCCGACCAAGTCGATCGGCCGCATCGTGCTCGATGCGTCGTTCTCGCCGGTGGCTCGCGTGAGCTACACGGTCGAATCGGCCCGCGTCGAACAGCGCACCGACCTCGACAAGCTGGTGATGGAGATCGTCACCAACGGCGCCATCACGCCGGAAGAAGCGATCCGCTCGTCGGCCAAGATCCTGGTCGAGCAGCTCGCCGTCTTCACGGGCCTCGAGCCCAACGAGATGCCGACCTTCGACAGCCCGACCAGCCGCAGCACCTCGTTCGACCCGATCCTGCTGCGCCCGGTCGACGAGCTCGAGCTGACGGTGCGTTCGGCGA
>JANNEI010000475.1:0-1989 GCA_031378565.1 Burkholderiales bacterium | reverse complement strand
TGGCGGACATGGCGGTCTCCGAGGGCGATCTCTGAACCGACCCACCTTCAATCGAATGACGGTGTTCCGGGGATGCCCTGACTGTCCGCTTTACCTGAGAGATTGGCAGCCCCCACATGACGGGTGGCCGCTTGCCCCTTCGGTGGACCCACTCGGGGTGGGCCTCTCTCCAGTGAGGAACGCGGCTTTTTCAAGCCGCGCTTGCCAGTCCTTTTGCCTGAGCGTTCGTGCCCGTTTCTCAACCGGCCCTGCGCCTTCGGCGGCTTCGCGGGGAAGCTCTCTCCTGACGGCGCGAAGTGTAGCAGCGGCCCCGCTGGACAGCGGCGGCGCATCGGGTATGGTGAGCGTTGAACGCTGGTCAATCGCCCGCGCAGGAGACCTCATGCCCACCCCCTTCGATGCCGAGCCGCTGCTGCTTCCGTCGCGCGATCGACGCGGCGTTGTCACCCTCACGCTGAACCGCCCTCACGCCTTCAACGCCTTGTCCGAAGCCATGCTCGCCACATTGCAGGCCGGCCTGGATGCTGTTGCGGCAGACGACAGCGCCCGCGTCGTCGTGCTGGCCGCCGCGGGCAAGGCCTTCTGCGCGGGCCACGACCTGAAGGAAATGCGCGCCGAGCCGTCGCTGGCCTATTACCAGCGCCTGTTTGCGCAATGCACGCAGGTGATGCTGAGCGTGCAGAACCTGCCGGTGCCGGTGATCGCCAAAGTGCAGGGCATCGCCACGGCGGCGGGTTGTCAACTGGTGGCGATGTGCGACATGGCCGTGGCGGCGAGCAACGCGAAGTTCGCCGTCAGCGGCGTCAACCTGGGCTTGTTCTGTTCGACGCCGAGCGTGGCCCTTACGCGCAACCTGGGCCGCAAGGCGGCGTTCGAGATGTTGGTAACGGGTGAATTCATCGATGCCGCACAGGCTTTGGAGCAAGGCCTGATCAACCGCGTCGCTGCACCCGATGAGGTCGATGCAGCGGTCGAAGCCCTGGTCGCGTCCATCGTCAGCAAGCCTCGCGTGGCGGTGGCGATGGGCAAGGCCTTGTTCTACCGGCAACTCGAAGTCGGGATCGAAGCGGCGTATGCCGACGCCGGTCAGACCATGGCGTGCAACATGATGGACGCGAGCGCGCTGGAGGGGGTGCAGGCGTTCATCGAGAAGCGGGTGCCAGGGTGGAAGGTCGATTGACCGGGCATCTCTTTTGTCTTGACACGGGTCGTCAGTTTGCATATCTTTAAGATATCCAATTTGAAAGCCTGTTCATGACCGCCCGCACCGCCACCGACCAGATCGCATTTCGCTACCGTCCCTTGGATAGCGCGACCGGCGTCACCCGCGAAACCGCGAAACGCCTGGCCGAGCGTTTGGGCGTCGACGAGACCCAGGCCATTCACTTCGCGCTGCACGAAATGGCGGTCAAGTTGCTGCCCCAGTACGAACCCGATGACGGGCCGCTGACTGCTTCTCAAATTCGCCAGATCAAAAAGCGCGTTCCGCAGGGGACGAAGCGTTCAGTGCGGACCAGCCTGTTCGATCTGGAATCCACATGACGCATTCGTGGTGGGCCGAGCCCACTGCCGGCGAGATCGTGTGGTGCCATTTTCCCGACAACCTCAACCTGCGCTCCAAGCCACGGCCAGCGTTGATTTTTGCGGTGTTCGACGACGCTGCGCCGCAGTTCGAAGTGCGTGTGGCGTACGGCACCAGCCAGCGAACGACGACCTTGTATCGAGGCGAATTCGCAATCTTGCGTGATCGCAATGTGGCGGCGTACGAGTCGGCTGGCCTGAGCTTCGACACGAAGTTCGACTTCAAGCGAACACTCGATCTGCCGTACACGACCGAATGGTTCTCAGTGCCGCCTGCTGCCCCGCACGGCCAGACTCCGAAGCTGGGAACGCTGCATCCGTCGTTGGTGCGAGCCGTAGAGGCGGCGTTTCGGGCGGCTGGTGGATGAACCAGCGGACGCTTCTTACTTCGTTCCGAGCGGGTCGCGG
>JANNEI010000464.1:0-20463 GCA_031378565.1 Burkholderiales bacterium | reverse complement strand
GGTTGGGATGGCCTGCACGCCAGTCGATGTGGCTGAAGCGGAAGTCGAGGTAGCCCAGCGCGCAGCCCACTGCGATGTCGGCCAGCGAGAAATGCGTGCCCGAGCACCACGGCTTGTCGCCCAGGCCCTTGCCCATCGCCGACAGTGCCGCGTTGACCTTGCCCAGGTGGCGGTCCACCCAGGCCGGACTGCGCTGTGCTTCGCCGCGGCCCGACCAGGTCTGCTCCAGGCGCACCAGGATCGACGCGTCGAGGACGCCGTCGGCCAGCGCCTCCCAGGTTCGCACCTCGGCCCGCTCGCGGCCGCGCTCGGGAATCAGCCGGCCCACCGGCGACAGCGTGTCGACGTACTCGACGATGACGCGCGAATCAAACACCGCCTCGCCGCCTTCCATCACCAGGCACGGCACCTTGCCCAGCGGGTTGGATTCCAGGATGTTGTCGGTGGCCCAGACATCTTCGAGTTCCAGCTGGTAGTCGAGCCTTTTTTCAGCCATCACGATGCGGACTTTGCGCACGTACGGGCTGGTGAGTGAACCGATGAGTTTCATGTTGGTGTGGTGCGTCCCTGTAACGATTGATTCTAGCGGTGCACCCGTGACACACCGCCCTCAGCGGCGTTGCATCCAGTCCACTGCGGTGGGCCGTCCTGGCAAGGTGAGGCTCGCCGTGGCAGGCGGCGTTTGCGCAATCACCTGGCCCCGGCGCAGCACCAGCAGGCGCGCCGCACGCAGGCGGATCGCCTCGACCGGATCGCGCGCCTGCAGCAGCACGCAGTCGGCGCGGCGACCGACCTCGATGCCGTGGTCGGCCAGCCCCATCACCTGGGCGGCGTTGACGGTGACGGCATCGAAGCAGGCGCGCATCTGCGCCTGCGAGGTCATCTGCGCCACATGCAGGCCCATTTGCGCCACGTCGAGCATGTCGGCCGAGCCGAGCGAGTACCACGGGTCCATCACGCAGTCGTGGCCGAAGGCGACGTTGATGCCGGCGGCCATCAGCTCGGGCACGCGCGTCATGCCGCGGCGTTTCGGGTAGGTGTCATGGCGACCCTGCAGCGTGATGTTGATCAGCGGATTGGCCACCGCGTGCACCTGCGCCTCGCACATCAGCGGCAGCAGCTTGGACACGTAGTAGTTGTCCATCGAATGCATCGACGTGAGGTGCGAGCCGGTGACGCGGCCGTGCAGCCCGAGCCGGTGCGTGTGGAAGGCAAGCGTCTCGATGTGGCGCGACAGCGGATCGTCGCTTTCGTCACAGTGCATATCGACCCGCAAGCCGCGCGCGGCGGCCAGCTCGCACAGGATGCGCACGCTCTCGGCCCCCTCGGCCATCGTGCGCTCGAAATGCGGAATGCCGCCGACCACCTCCACCCCCATGTCGAGCGCGCGGGTGAGGTTCGCCAGCGCACCCGGCGAGCGCAGCAGGCCGTCCTGCGGAAACGCCACCAGCTGCAGGTCGAGGTAGGGCGCGACCTGCTGCTTCACGTGCAGCAGCGCCTCGACCGCCAGCAGCCGGTCGTCGCACACATCCACGTGCGTACGGATCGCCAGCAACCCTTTGGCAACCGCCCAGTCGCAGTACTGAAGCGCCCGCTCGACCAACGCGTCCTGCGTGAGTTGCGGTTTCAGTTCGCCCCACAGCGCGATGCCTTCGAGCAGCGTGCCGGACTGGTTGATGCGCGGCAGCCCGTAGCTCAGCGTGGCGTCCATGTGGAAGTGCGCATCGACGAACGGCGGGCTCAGCAACTGGCCCGCCGCATCGACCACCGGCACGCCCTCGGGGGCAGGCAGGTTGGGCGCGATGGCGCTGAAGCGGCCGGCGTCGATCAACACGTCGACGCCGGTGCGGCCGTCCGGCAGGCTGGCGTTGCGGATCAGCATGGCGCGGGTGTGGGTTGATGCGGGTGTCGCGGGTGTCGAGCCATCATCGTTCTCCCTTTCGGTACGGCTTCATCAGCGCCTGCGGATAGGCCGCGCGTCGCGCCACCAGCACCAGCGCGGCGATCGACAAAATGTAGGGCAGCATCAGGTACACCTGATACGGCACCGCCACGCCGAACAGGCCGCTGGCCGATTGCTGCAGGCGCAGTTGCAGCGCGTCGAACAGCGCGAACAGCAGCGCCCCCAGCAGCGCCTTGCCGGGCCGCCACGACGCAAACACGACCAGCGCCACGCAGACCCAGCCGCGTCCGTTGACCATGTTGAAGTAGAACGCGTTGAAAGCGGCGAGCGTGAGGAAGGCACCGGCCACGCCCATCAACGCGCTGCCGGCCATGATGGTGCCGATGCGCACTGCCGCCACATTGATGCCCTGGCCCTCGGCGGCGGCCGGGTTCTCGCCCACCGTGCGCAGCGCCAGGCCGAGCGGTGTGCGGTACAGCAGCAGGCCGGTCAGCGGCACCAGCGCCAGCGCCAGCAGCGTGAGCGGCGTCTGCGCGCTCAGCACCGGGATCGGCAACCACGCCATTTCGGCGAAGGCCTGCACCGTGGGCGGGCTGTCGACCTTCGGGAAACTGACCCGGTAGCCATAGCTGGCCAGGCTGCTGGCCAGCAGCGTGATGCCCAGCCCCGAGACATGCTGCGACAGCGACAGGCTGACCGTCAGCCAGCCGTGCAGCAGGCCCAGCAACGCGCCGGCCAGCGCCGCCACGCCGACGCCCGTCCACAGCCCGGCCCCCTGGTAGACCGCCAGCCAGCCGGTGAAGGCACCGGCGACCATGATGCCTTCGATGCCCAGGTTCAAGACGCCGGCGCGTTCGCACAACAGCACGCCCAGGGTGCCCAGGATCAGCGGCGTGGCGATGCGCAACACCGCCACCCAGAACGGTGCGCCCAGCATCAGGTCGAGTGTTTCAGCGAGCATGTGCCGCGCCCCGCCAGACCACGCGGTACTGCGCCAGCAGCGTCGCGACCAGCATCGACAGCAGCGACACCGCCACGATCACGTCGGCGATGTAGGTCGGCACATTCACCGCGCGGCTCATGCTGTCGGCCCCCACCAGAATGCCGGCCACGAAGACGGCGGCAGCCACCACCCCCAGCGGGTTCAGCGCCGCCAGCATCGCGATCACGATGCCGCTGTAGCCGTAGCCGGGCGACATGTCGAGCGTGACGTAGGTCGTGCGGCCGGCCACCTCGATGGCACCGGCCAGCCCGGCCAGCGCGCCCGACAGCAACGCCACCTTGACGGTCACCCAGCCCACCGGCATGCCGGCAAATGCGGCCGCGCGCGGATTGGCCCCGACCGCGCGAATCTCGAAGCCGGTGGTGGTGAACCTGAGCAGCGCCCACAACGCCAGCGACAACAGCAACGCCCACAGCAGGCCGCTGTGCACGCGGGTGCGTGCCAGCAGCTTGCCGAGCTGCATGTCGTCGTGCAGCGCCACGCTTTGCGGCCAACCCATCGCGGCCGGGTCCTTCATCGGCCCGTCGAGCATCAGCGAGACGAACAGCAGCACGATGAAATTGAGCAGCAAGGTGGTCACGACTTCATCGACACCGAGACGGCTCTTCAGCAGCGCCGGCCCCAGCAGCAACAGCGCGCCGGCCAGCGCCGCCGCCAGCATCATCCCGGGAAACAGCAGCCAGGCGGGCAAGGCAAATCCGCTGCCGCCGTGCAGGCCGCCGACTGCCACCGCCGCCAGCGCACCGGCATACAACTGGCCTTCGGCACCGATGTTGAACAGCCGCGCGCGAAACGCCACCGCCGCCGCCAGGCCGGTCAGGATCAGCGGTGTGGCGCGCGTCAGCGTTTCGCTCCACGCGAAGCGCGAGCCGAAGCCGCCGTCCATCAGCAACGCATACGCGCGGCCCACCGGCGCCCCGGCCCAGGCCACCAGCGCCGAGGTGACCAGCAGCGTGAACGCCACCGCCACCACGGGCGCGGCGAGCTGCGCCACGCGCGAGACAGGGTGGCGCGGCTCAAGCCGCATCGCCTGCCCCGCCCGCCATCGCCAGGCCGATGTCGGCCAGGGTCCAGTCGGCGACCGGCCGCGCCTCGGTGAGCCGGCCCTGGTGGATCACTGCCACGCGGTCTGCGATCGCAAATACTTCCTCCAGGTCTTCGGAAATCAGCAACACCGCAGCGCCTTGCGCGCAGGCGTCGAGCAGTTGCTGGTGCACGTAGGCGACCGCGCCGATGTCCAGGCCCCAGGTCGGCTGGTCGGCGACGATCAGCGGGGCCGGCGGCGGCGTGGCCGGGTCGCCCATCAAGGCGCGGCCGAGGATCAGCTTTTGCATGTTGCCGCCCGACAGCGAACGCGTCGGCGTGTCCAGTCCCTTGGCGTCGGTGCCGCGCACATCGAAGCGTTGGATCAAGGCCCGCGCGTGCGCCCGCGCCGCACCGCGCCTGAGCACACCGCCGCGCGAAAACGCCGGCGTGGCGTAACGTTCGAGCACCGCGTTTTCCCAGACCGCCATGTCGCCGACCACGCCCACCGCATGGCGGTCTTCCGGGATGCGGGCCACGCCGGCTTCGGCCCAGGCACGCGGCCGCGCCGGCAGCGCGCGGCCTTGCAGCGTCAGCGTGCCCGACTGCACCGGGCGCATGCCGAACAGCAACTCCGCCAGCGCCTGCTGGCCGTTGCCCGCCACGCCGGCAATCGCGACGATCTCGGCGGCGTGCAGGTCGAGCGAGGCCCGGTCCAGCAGCCTGCGCTGATCCGGGCCTTTCACGCTGACGCTGCGCAGCGCGCACACCACGCTGCCCCGCGGCTGCGCCGAGCGCGTCGGCGCGTCGACGCGGCGGCCCACCATCAGTTTGGCCAGCATCGGCTTGTCGGCCCCGGCCGTCGGCAGCGTTGCCACCAGACGCCCGCCGCGCAGCACGGCAATGCGCTGCGAGACGCGCAGCACCTCGTCGAGCTTGTGGCTGATGAAGATCACGCTCAGGCCCTGCGCCACCAGTTGCCGCAAGGTGGCGAACAGCGACTCGGCCTCGGCCGGCGTGAGCACCGCCGTGGGCTCGTCGAGGATCAGGATCTGCGCTCCGCTTCTGCTGCCAAAAGACACGAGGGCCTTGAGGATTTCGACGCGCTGGCGCTCGCCGACCGACAGGTCGGCGATGAGCGCCTCGGGGTTCACCTGCAAACCGAAGCGCTGCGCCGTCTCGGCGAGCCTGGCGCGCGCCGCGCGGCGCTTCGAGAACGGTTGCCACAGCGGCTCGGTGCCCAGCATCACGTTGTCGAGCACGCTGAGGTTGTCGGCCAGCGTGAAGTGCTGATGAACCATGCCGATGCCCGCGGCCAGCGCGGCCTTCGGGTTGCCCGGCGGCAAGGCGCGACCGAATGCTTCGATGCGGCCTTCATCGGCGATGTAATGGCCGAACAGGATCGACACCAACGTGCTCTTGCCGGCACCGTTTTCACCCAGCAGCGCGAGCACCTCGCCGGCACCCAGATCGAGCGAGATGGCGTCGTTCGCCACCAGGCTGCCGAAGCGCTTGGTGATGCCGGCCAGTCGCAGGACGGTGGGCTTTTCCACCCTGCCCGCATGCGTCGCTACCATCGCCTGCCCCGTTGCTGCGATTCCGACAGCCCATGCCCCACACCCCGCCGAGCACCGACCACTGCCTGAACTGCGGCCAGGTTCTGGGTCCCGTGCGTCCGAAGTTCTGCCCCGAATGCGGCCAGGAAACGAACGTGCGCGCGCCCACGATGCGCGAGTTCGCGCAGCACTTCGGCGGCAACTACATCGCCGCCGAAGGCGCGTTGTGGCGCACGCTGGCGTTGCTGTTCGTCAAGCCCGGCCAGCTGACACGCGAATACCTGGCCGGCCGGCGCCGCCACTACGTGCTGCCGCTGCGCCTCTACCTGACGATCAGCCTGGTCGCGTTCATTGCGCTGCGCGTGGCGACGACGCTGCAGTTCGCGCTGCACCCCGGCAGCGCCATCAACCCGGACAAGTCGCCCAACCTGAGCGTCGGGCTGGGCATCGGGCGCACCGGGCTGAAGGACGGCGTGTTCTTCTGCGAGAAGCTGCCGGACTGGTTTTGCCGGCGCATGGAGCGCCGGCTCGACCTCGAACCGAAGAACGTTCGCCATGAAGTCGAACAGGCCATCGAGCGCTTCGTCAGCCACCTTGGAACGGCCATGTTCCTGCTGGTGCCGACGTTCGCGATGTGGCTGAAGCTGGCCTACCTGAATCGGCGCCTGCGTTACACCGAGCATCTGGTTTTCGCGCTGCACCTGCATTCCTTCTGGTTCGCCACCATCGTGCTGACGCAGTTGCCGCTGTCCTGGCTGGCAGACGTCGCGGTGCTGGCGATTCCGGTCTACGCCGTACTGGCCGCACAGCGCGTCTACGGCGGCCGCTGGTGGGCCACGTTGCTGCGCAACGCGGCCGTCGCGGCGGCCTACTCAGTCACACTCGTGCTCGCGATGGGGATGGTCGGCGTGTGGGCGTTGCTCGGCTGAGCGGCGTCACTTCGCTGTCGGCTTGGGCTGCGTGTCGTCGACCGTCACGCTGAACGAGCCGGCGCGAATGGCCTTTTCCTTCGCCTGCACCTTGCTCGCCACGTCGGCCGGAATCTTCTTCTCGAAGGTGCCGAGCGGTGCGAGTTCGCTGCCCTTGTGCTTCATCATCGAGTACTCGCCGTACTCCTTCGCTTCGAACTTGCCGGCCTTCACCGACTTGATCGCCAGGTCGATCGTCGGCTCCATGTTCCACAGTGCCGAGGCGACCACGGTGTCGGGGTACTTGTCCTGCGTGTTGATCACGTTGCCGATGGCGAGCTTGCCTTTTTCCTTCGCGGCGTCCGACACACCGAAGCGCTCTGCGTACATCACGTCGGCCCCCTTGTCGATCATCGCGAAGGCCGCTTCCTTCGCCTTGGGCGGGTCGAACCAGCTGTTGATGAAGCTGACCATGAACTCGACCTTCGGGTTCGTCTCTTTCGCGCCCGCCATGAAGGCGTTCATCAGCCGGTTCACCTCGGGGATCGGGAAGCCGCCGACCATGCCGATCTTGTTGCTCTTGGTCATGCCGCCGGCGACCATGCCGGACAGGTAGGCCGGCTCCTGGATGAAGTTGTCGAACACGCCGAAGTTGGGTGCCTGCGGCTTGCCGCTGGAGCCGAGCAGGAAGTTCACCTTCGGGTAGTCCTTGGCGACCTTGCGCGCGGCCGCCTCGACCGCAAAGGCCTCGCCGACGATCAGCGTGTGGCCGCCCTCGGCATAGCCGCGCATCACGCGCTCGTAGTCGGCGTTGGTGACGTTTTCGGAGAACACGTACTCGATCTCGCCGCGCGACACCGCGGCCTTCAGTGCCTTGTCGATGCGGCTGACCCATTGCTGCTCGACCGGCACGGTGTAGATCGCCGCGACCTTGATCTTGGCCTGCGCGAAGGCCGGCGCAGCGGCACCGAACCACGTGGCAGACGCGGCGACGACGGCCAGCGCTGCGCCCAGGGTGTTGCGACGGGACAATGACATGAAGACTCCTCGGGAGTGAGAGGTTGAAGGGCGACGGCACCGGCGCGTTGACGTGTGCGTCGCGTCGGGCACGGCGCAAGGCATTAAGCAAGAGCCATTCCCTCGGCGTCAATCGGTGCGTCACCTGCACCGGCCGAGCGATTGACCGGTGCCACCTAAAATCGGCCTTGTCTCCAGCCCGCCGCGCCCGCTGTGCGCGCTCCCACCCTCGCCCGGCCACCCGCCATGAACCTGTCCCCCCTCACCGCCCTGTCGCCGCTGGACGGACGCTATGCCGCCAGGGTCGCACCGCTGCGCGCCCTGCTGAGCGAGTTCGGTCTGATGCACCGGCGCGTGCAGGTGGAAGTGGAATGGTTCATCGCGCTGTCGGACGCCGGCATCCATGAGTTCAAGCCGCTCGGCGAGGCGTCGCGCGGCCTGCTGCGCGGGCTGGTGACACGCTTCTCGGAGGCCGACGCGCAGTCCATCAAGGACATCGAGCGCACGACCAACCACGACGTGAAGGCGGTCGAATACTGGCTCAAGGGCCGCTTCGAATCGAGCCCGGAACTGAACGCCGCGGGCGAGTTCGTGCACTTCGCCTGCACCAGCGAGGACATCAACAACACCAGCCACGCGCTGATGCTGCAGGCCGCGCGCAGCGACGTGCTGTTGCCCACGCTCGACAAGATCATCACCAGCCTCACCGATCTGGCCCACCGCCTGGCCGACGTGCCGATGCTCAGCCGCACCCACGGGCAAACAGCCAGCCCGACCACCGTGGGCAAGGAAATCGCCAACGTGGTGGCGCGGCTGGCGACGGCGCGCCAGCGCATCTCCGGGGTGCAATTGCTGGCCAAGATGAACGGCGCGGTGGGCAACTACAACGCCCACCTCGCGGCCTGCCCCGACATTGACTGGGAAGCCTTCAGCCGCCGCGTGGTCGAGCAGCAACTGGGCCTCGCGTTCAACCCGTACACGATCCAGATCGAACCGCACGACTGCCTGGCCGAGCTGTTCGACGCGGTCACGCGCACCAACACCATCTTGATCGACTGGTCGCGTGACGTGTGGGCCTACATCAGCCTGGGCTATTTCAAGCAGCGCTTGAAAGACGGCGAGATCGGTTCCAGCACGATGCCGCACAAGGTGAACCCGATCGACTTCGAGAACGCCGAAGGCAACTTCGGCCTCGCCAATGCGCTGCTCACCCACCTGAGCCAGAAGCTGCCGATCAGCCGCCTGCAGCGCGACCTGACCGACAGCACGGTGCTGCGCAACATGGGCGTGGCGCTGGGCTACGCGGTGCTGGGCTACGACAGCCTGCTGCGCGGCTTGAGCAAGCTGGAGATCAACGAGGCCGTCATCGCAGCCGACCTCGACGCCGCCTGGGAAGTGCTGGCCGAGCCGATCCAGACCGTGATGCGGCGGTTCAAGTTGCCGAACCCGTACGAGCGGCTGAAGGCGCTGACGCGCGGCAAGGCGATCACGCGCGAGGCCATTCAATCGTTCATCGCGACGCTGGAAATACCGGCGGCTGAGCGCGAGCGGCTGCTGGCACTGACGCCGGCCAGCTACACCGGCAAGGCGGCCGCGTTGGCGCGGCGCGTCGGCAAACCTGCGGCATGAAATTCACTGAGCAGCTCAGCCAGGCCGAGCGCGGCAACGACTCGCTGCTGTGCGTCGGCCTCGACCCCGACCCGGCCCGGTTTCCGGGCGACTGGCAGGGCGACCCGCGGCGCATCTTCGACTTCTGCGCCGCCATCGTCGATGCCACGCGCGACCGGGTGATCGCCTTCAAGCCGCAGATCGCCTACTTCGCCGCGCAGCGGGCCGAAGACCAGCTGGAGCGGCTGATCGCCCACATCCACCGCGCCGCACCGCAAGTACCGGTGATCCTTGACGCCAAGCGCGGCGACATCGGCAGCACCGCCGAGCAGTATGCCGCCGAGGCCTTCGAGCGCTACGGTGCCGACGCGCTCACGCTGTCGCCGTTCATGGGCTTCGATTCGATCGAGCCCTACCTGCGCTACACGGACAAGGGGCTGATCCTGCTGTGCCGCACCTCGAACCCGGGCGGGGCCGACCTGCAGGGGCAGACGCTGGCTTCGGGCGAGTTTCTGTACGAGCACATCGCCCGCCTGGCGCACGGCACCTGGAACACCACCGGCCAGCTCGGCCTGGTGGTGGGTGCCACCTTTCCGGGCGAGATCGAACGGGTGCGCGCGCTGGCACCCAACCTGCCGCTGCTGATCCCCGGCATCGGCGCACAGGGCGGCGACGCCGCGGCCACGGTGCGGGCCGGCTGGCGTCAGCAGCAGGGGCGCACCGTGTCGCCGATCATCGTCAGCTCGTCGCGGGCGGTGCTGTACGCATCGGCCGGTGCAGACTTCGCAGCGGCGGCGCGCGCCGCAGCGACAGCGGCGCGCGATGAATTGAATCGCGCACGCGGCTGAGCGGCGACACCGACTCACCTCGTCGCGCTGCGCTTCACGCTCGGCACCAGCGCCTGGGCCGACCCGGCGCAGGCATCGACACCGACACCGACAGCCCGACAACAGCACGGGAAAACGATGTCTTTCATGGCCTTCGGCCCGCGGCAAACCCGATATAACTGGCCTTCGCGCGCTTGCGCCGGCACCTTTCCCGTCGCCGCCTTCCTTCACAAGGCCACTGCCGTCCCTTGGCTTCCTCCAACACCCCGTTTCAGCAGATCGACACCCGGCAGGTCATGACGCTGGCGATGACCCGGCGCTTTTTCCTGATCGGTGCAATCGCCAGTCTGGCGGGCGGGCTGGCGTTGGCGCTGCAACCGCTGCGAATTCAGCCGAGTGTGAAAGCGGGCATGGTCGCCGCCTGCCTGCTGGTGGCGCTGCTGTTTGCGCTGGCTCGCTGGAAGGCACACGCCGTGCAACCCCGGCGCGCCGTGCTGCTCACCACCTGGGTGTGCTGCGGACTGTTGACGCTGCTGGCCGTCGGCACCGGACGGGGGATTCACTCAAGCGACCTCGGGTTCTTCGCGCTGCTGGTCTGCCTGGTGACCGTGCTGGTGAGCCGCCGCCACGCCGCGCTGATGGCCGCGGGCTGCGGGCTGGTCAGCATGGCGCTGACGCTGGCCGAGGCCCGCGGGCGCTTGCCGGGGGCCTCGGCGGTGGTCGACAGCCCGCTTTCTTACCCGCTGATCAGCCAGTTGATCCTGCTGTGCGCAGGCTGGGGCGTGGGCATCGTTGTGGCACGCCTGGCGACTGAATCGCACGGCCACGTCGACGACCGCGAACGGCGCTTCCGCGACCTGCTGCGCATCGGTGTCGACTGGTACTGGGAGCAGGACCGGCACTTCCGCTTCACCCACATCTCGGACAACCCGAACAGCGGGTCGTACATCGATTCCGACAACCGCCTCGGGCACACACCCTGGGAACTGCCGGGGTTGGGCATGACGGCCGCGGAACTGGCCGCGCACCGCGCCGACCTGGAAGCGCACAGGGCGTTCAGCGGCACGCTGGCGCGCCGCCGCGATGCCTGGGGCCGCCTGCGGGTGGTCAGCATCAGCGGCGAGCCGCGCTTCGGTGCCGACAAGAAATTCCTCGGCTACTGGGGCGTCGGCCGCGACGTGACCAACGAGGTGATGGAGCAGCGCGCCCACGCCGCCAGCAACTTGCGCTACCGCGAGCTGTTCGAGCGCTCACCGTCGCCGCTCATCCTGCACCGCGCCGGTGTGGTGTTCGACGCCAACGGCGCGGCCGCCCGCATGTTCGGCTTCGACAGCAGCGAGGCCATGACGGGCTTCCACATCTGCGCGCTGTACCAGGAGGGCGATTCCCGCGAGCGCTGCAACACGCGCATCGCCGAGCTTGAACAGATGCCCGTCGGCGAAGGCCTGACGGTGACCGAGTTCAAGCTTCATTCGCTGAACGGACGCAGCCTGAGCGTGCAATGCACCGGCGTTCGGGTCGACACCGTCGAAGGCCCGGCCAGCATGTCGATCTACCACGACATCACGTCTCGCGCCGCAGCCGAAGGCGCGCTGCGCCGCTCCGAGGCGATGCTGTCGCACCTGTTCTCGACCAGCCCCGACAGCATCACGTTGACCGAGATGAGCAGCGGCCGCTACACGCTGGTGAACGACAGCTTCATGCGCCTGACCGGCTACACGCACGAAGAACTGGTCGGCAAGACATCCATCGAGCTGGGCATCTGGAACGATGTGCTGGACCGCCAGGCGATGGTGCAGGAGGTGGCGCAAGGCGGTCGCATCACCGGCCGCCCGATCGTGCTGAAAACCAAGTCGGGCGCGCCGGTGCAAACGGTGGTGTCGGCAGCCCGCTTCGAGATGGACGGGCGCGACTACATCGTGACCAACGTGCGTGACATGTCGGACATCGAGCGCGTCCGCCAGGAACACACGGCCATTTTCAAGAACGCTTCGATCGGCATTGCGCTGACGCGGGAGCGGCGCTTCGTGCAGGCGAATCCGCTGTTCGAGCGGATGTTCGGCTGGGAGGTCGGCCAACTCGTCGGCCAGCCCGGCACCGTGGTCTGGAAGGACGCGGCCGACTACGCCGAAATCAGCAGCCTCATCGGGCCGATCCTGTCCGCCGGCAGGCCGCTGGAAATCGAACACCAGATGCGCCGGTACGACGGCAGCCTGTTCTGGTGCCGCGTCCAGGCGCAGGTGGTGAACCCCGGCGACCCGAGCCAGGGCGGCACCATCTGGGTCTTCGAGGACATCACCGACCGGCACGAGATCGAGCACGCGCTGTCGGCGGCACGCGATGCGGCCGAGGCCGCCAGCCGCGCCAAGAGCGCCTTCCTGGCCAACACCAGCCACGAGATCCGCACCCCCCTGAACGGCCTGCTCGGGCTGGCGCGGCTGGCCATGCGCAGCGGGCTCGACGAGGCGCGCCGCCAGCAGTACCTCGCGCAGATCCTGGACAGCGCGAAGAACCTGTCCGGCATCATCTCGGACATCCTCGACCTGTCCAAGATCGAGGCCGGCAAGATCACGCTGGAAGCGGTGCCGTTCGACCTGCGCGCCACCTTGAGTTCGGTGCACATGGCCTACCTTTCGCTGGCCGAGGCGAAAGGGCTGGGTCTGAGCCTGAGCGTCGACGACGACGTGCCTCAAAGTGTCCGGGGCGACCCGGTGCGGGTGCGCCAGATCCTCAGCAACTTCGCCACCAACGCGCTCAAGTTCACGGAGCACGGTGCCGTGCACATCCACGCCGGCACCGACGAGTCGATGCGGCTGCGCCTGAGCGTGACCGACAGCGGCGTGGGCATTTCGGCAGACACGCAGGCGCGCCTGTTCATGCCGTTCACGCAGGCCGACACCTCGACCACGCGACGCTACGGCGGCACCGGGCTGGGCCTGTCGATCTGTCGCGAACTGGCGCTGCTGATGGGCGGTGACGTGGGGGTCGAGAGCCGACCCGCAGGCGGCAGCACCTTCTGGGCTGTCTTGCCGTTGGCCGAATCGGACCCGGCCCAGCCCGCGCAAGACACCGCCTGGGGGCTCGCAGAGCAGCTTCAGGGGGCGCAGGTGCTGGTGGTCGAGGACAACCCCGTCAACATGATGATCGTGGTCGCCATGCTCGAACAATGGGGCGTGCAGGTGGTGCAGGCGGTGGATGGCCGGATGGCGCTGGCCGAGGTGGACCGCTCGGTGCGCGAAGGCCATCCGTTCGACCTGGTGCTGATGGACGTTCAGATGCCCGAGATGAGCGGGCACGAGGCAGCCCGGCAATTGCGCCTGCGCCACGACGCGCAGGCATTGCCCATCGTCGCGCTGACCGCGGCGGCGCTGGTGTCGGAGCGCGAGCAGGCGCTGAGCGCCGGCATGAACGACTTCCTGACCAAACCGATCGACGCCAAGTTGCTGCGCTCCACCGTGCTGCACTATGCGGCGCAGCTGCCGTGAATCGTTCGGCGGCGCAGTTGCCGTGGGGCGTGCGGCGTTTCGGCCCGCTGCGCTGATCAGACCGGCGTGGCACGCTTGCCACACACACGGAAGTTGCCGGCTCGTTCGGCGTCGCTCGCGCATGGTGGGCGCGATCCTTGCGTAGACTCGTGCGCAAAGCATTCCCCGTCGAAGAATCACAGGAGGTCGTTCATGTCCCGTTCGCTCAGAATCGCCGCTGCTGCCGGTGCCGCTGCTGTATCGCTCGGCCTGGGTTTGTCGACACCCGCCATCGCCCAGTCGACCCTCAATGTATACGGGCTGCTCGACATGTCGGCAGGCCAGTTTCAGGCGGCCGGCGCGCAAAAGGTCTGGAAGGCCGACAGCGGCAACATGAGCACCAGCTACCTCGGCTTCAAGGGCTCGGAAGACCTGGGCGGCGGCCTGCGCGCCAAGTTCGCGATCGAACACTTCCTGCGGCTCGACCAGGGCGCGGCTGGCCGCTTCAACGGTGACGCTTTCTGGGCGCGCAGCGCGTATGTCGGCCTGCAAGGCGCGTTCGGTGCCACCGTGATCGGGCGCAACACCACGCCGCTGTTCGTCTCCACCGTGATCTTCAACGCCTTCGGGGACTCGTTCGGATTTTCGCCGGCGATCCGCCAGCTCTTCACGCCGTCGTTGCTGCCGTTTTTCGGCGACACCGCCTGGAACAACTCGCTGGCTTACGGCACGCCGAACCTGAACGGCTTCAGCTCCAACCTGATCGCCAACGTGGGCGAAGGCGCGCCGGGCGCCGTCGGCCGCAACATCGGCGGCAACCTGCTGTACTTCAACGGGCCGCTGTCGGCCACGGCGGCCTACCAGCAGGTCAAGAACAGCGCGTTCGGCCCACCGCCGGGCTTCGCTGGCCAGGACACGTTTCAACTTGGCGCGTCGTACGACCTGAAGCTGGCCAAGCTGTTCGGCCAGTACACGCAGGTGAAGACCAAGGCCACAGCCAACAGCAAGACCACCATCTACGGTTTCGGCGCGTCGGTGCCCGTGACCGAACTCGGCCGCGTGATCGTGCAGTACAACCGCGCCAAAGCCTCGGCCCTCACCGACCTGACCGAGACGACGGTCTCGGCCGCCTACAACTACCAGCTGTCGAGGAACACAGACGCGTACGCCGTGGTCATGAACGACCGGGTCACCGGGTTGAGCAATGGAAACACCATCGCCACCGGGATGCGACTGCGCTTCTGAGTCAACCGAACCGAACCGGGGTGAGGCACAGGGCAGGCTGGCGGATGCCCGGCTCCGCGCGCCCTCCAGCATGAGCACCGCCACGCTCGCCCGGCTGCCCGTCAGCGGCCGCGCCGACCTGTTGTTCTTGCTGTTTCACGGCGTCGGTGGCAACGCCGCGTCGATGGCGACACTGGCGCATCGCCTGGCAGCGGAATACCCGCAGGCCGCGGTGCTGTGCCTGGACGCGCCGGACGACTTCGATGCAGAGCCAGGCGCGGGCACCGGCCGCCAGTGGTTTTCGGTGCAGGGCATCACCGAGGCCAACCGGCCTGCTCGCGTGGCCGGTGCCATGCCGAGGTTCGTGGCCACGGTGCGCGGCCTGACAGCTCACTTCGAACTGCCCTGGGAACGCACCGCGCTGTTCGGCTTTTCGCAGGGCGCGATCATCGCGCTGGAGGCGGTTCAGGCCGAGCCGAAGCTGGCCGGCCGGGTGCTGGCGTTCAGTGGTCGCCACGCCAGCGCACCGACCCACGCGCCGCTGGACACCACGGTACACCTGTTGCACGGCATGAACGACCGCGTCGTGCCCTGCGGCGCGGCCATCGACTCGGCGGAGCGGCTGCTGACGCTGGGCGGCGACGTGACGGCCGACGTGCTGCCCGGCATTGCGCATGAACTGCACCCGGCACTGATCGACAAGGCCGTCGAACAGCTGCGCACCTTCTTGCCCAAGAAGGTGTGGCGCGAAGCGATGAGCGAGGCCCCGCTGATCCCGCGCGTGGCCCCCAGCGACGAGTTGGGCCCGGCCTGATCAGTCCAGGCTGACCTCGGTGCGTACCGCGCCGGCCCGATCGGCCCGCGCGCTCAGCGCCAAGCGCGTGCCCTTGGGTGCGCGCACCACCCACTCGGCCACGGCCCGGTCGGCCGTCACGTCGCGGTGCGGCAAGAAGGCCTGCAGCGACGCCTTGGGCGCGTGGCCTTCCAGGTGCGGGCCTTCCATGCGCTCCTTGCCGCTGACGAGGGTGACGGTGGAGCCGCTGCCGTTGTGGTCGGGCGGCAGATGGATCTCGAACATCACGCCACGCACCGTCTTGCGGGCCAGCGCGCGCTTGGTGACCGCCGCGCTCAGGTAGCCGCTGTTGGCCACCGCCATGCGGATGCGCCAGGTGTCGGGGCCGAGCGCGCGCACTTCGGTGCGCAGCAGTTCGAGCCTCGGCAGGCTCAACGCGATCTGCGTCATCCAGGCCGGGAAGCGCGCCGCCTCGCGCTCGCGCAGATGGGGCGGCGGGTTGCGCCAATAGTTCATCTTGTCCCAGCCGCCGATCTCGACCGCGCCGAGCTGCGGGTGGTGATACGGCTTCCAGTCCACGTGCGCCTGGCCGCCGCACTGCTCGTCGCTCCATTTCAGCAGCTTCAGGTCGTCTTCGACCGGGTGCTCGCGGTACCAGTCGACCCACTTGTACTCGGCGATGCCGGCTTCCTTGTTGGGGGCCCAGATCTCGACCACCCAGAACAGCGCCCCCAGGTGCTCGTAGATCCAGTCCTGGGTGCCGGTGATGACTTCCTTCGGGTGGTACTTGAAGTCGTGCCAGATGCTGATGGCGGGGTAGCCGCTGGCCTGCGTGCCCAGCGCGCTGAAGCGCTTGATCGACCACAGGTCTTCCGGGATCATGTCGTCGTCGCTCTGCGTGCCCATCGGCCGCAGGATCACGCCGCTGTGCGTGTGGAAGCTGATGGCCGCGCCGATGTTCGGATGCGTGGTGATGAAGTCCACCATCGCTTTCACCTCGGGCTCGCTGGTCGGGTAGGGGCCGGCACCGACCTGCTCGAACTCCTGACGCCAGCCGGTGGGAAAGTTGCGGTTCAGGTCCAGCCCCTCGGCATCGGGGTTCACCTTCACGGTCAGGCCGTCGTAGTGCATCAGCGTGCCTTCGGGCAGCAGGCGGTAGTACTGCCCGCCGAACTCGCCAGGCTCACGCGGCACCATCAGGCGCGGGTCGGCAGCGCACTTCTTGTAGCTGCCGTGCGGGTCGGGAATGCGCATGAAGAGCACGCGCCCGTCGCCGTCCACATCTTCCACCGTCAGGCCGTCCACCGGCTCCTCTTCGTACGGGTAACGGCGCGTGCTGGAGCGGATGTGCCGAGGCCGGTCGGCCAGCGCCAGTTCGGCCCCGTCGGGGTTCAGGCGCGGGCAGATGTAGACCACGCGGGTGTCGAGCAGGTGGCTGATCTGCGCGTCGTCGCCGTACTGGCTGACGAGCTGGTTCAGGTAGTACAGGCAGGCCGTGCTGGCGGTCAGCTCGGCGGCGTGGATGTTGCCGTCGGTCCAGAACGCGGGCTTGTCGGTGTCGATTCCGGTGGCGCTGTTGGTGACCACGGCGAGCCAGATGTCGCGGCCCTCGTGGCTCTTGCCGATGGAGCGCACCGAGACCAGGTCGGGCCGCGCCTGCGCGTAGTCGTGCAGCAGTTGGGTCAGCGCGTCATGGCGGTAAAACGTGTCGAAGCGTGGGGTCGGCAGGGTGGCGGTCATCGAGGTGGCGGTTCATAACGAAAAGTGAGCAAGTGTGTCAGGACTTCAGCAGGTTTCGAAGCCCGGACCCGCGGCGACCACGTTATTGCCCTCGGAACAAACCCTGGAAATGGCGCGACACCGGCAGCTTCTCGGGGCGCTCGCGCAAGGTGATGACCATGCTGCCCTCGTCGATGCGCAGCGCGCTGGCGATGTGACGCTGGTTGACGATCACCGACCGGTGAATTTGCCAGAAACGCGCCGGATCGAGCTGGGCCAACAGCTCTTTGAGCGGCGTGCGAATCAGCGCATCGCCGGCGTCGTGCACCACGCGGGTGTAGCGGGCGTCGGACTCGAAGAAGACCACGTCCTCCACCCGAATCAGCTTGACCTCGCGGCCCAGTCCGGCCTGGATCACCTCGAGCGCGGGCGGCCGGCGCGCCTGGCCGACCAGCCGGTCGAGCAGGCCTTGCAAATCGGCTGTTGCCACGGTCACAGCCGGATTTTCGACATTCGCGAGCCGCGCCTTGACGCGGGCCACGGCCTGCGCCAGCCGCTCGTCATCCACCGGCTTCAGCACGTAGTCGACGGCACCGGCATCGAAGGCGGCCAGCGCGTGATCGCCGTGCGCGGTGACGAACACCACGTGGGCGCGGCCGCCGATGCGCTGGGCCACGTCGACGCCGCTCAGGCCCGGCATGCGCACATCGAGAAAGCAGACCTGCGGCTCGTGTTCGAGGAAGGCGTCCCACGCATCGACACCGTTGACTGCCGCGCTCAGCACCTGCAGCTCCGGCCAGACCCGCGACAGCGCGGCCAGCAATTGCGCACGGGGCGCTTCTTCGTCGTCGGCGATCAGGGCGGTGGGATTCATGCGGTGGGCGTTTCGAGAAGTTGGGCAGGCCGGCCAACACGTGCCGCGCAACCTGGACCATCGATGCGAATGCAGGCCTGCGTGTCGCCCGCTGTCGGTCCGCTGGCCAGGCTCAGCGTGGCCGCGTCGCCGAAGCGATGGCGCAGCCGCTCGCGGCAGTTCGCCAGGCCGATGCCGTCGTGCCAGTCGCTGCGCAGGCCGGCACCACTGTTGACAACGCTGAGCACGAACGCGTCGCCGGTGCACAACGCCTGCACGCGCAGGTGGCCGCCGTGCAGCGCTGGCTCGATGCCATGCTCGACCGCGTTTTCCACCAGCGTCAGCAGCAGTCCGGGCGGCAGCAATTGCACCTCGGCGGCACGGTCGATGTCCACCTCGAAAGCCAGTCGCCCACCCAGTCGCTGCCGCATGATGCCCAGGTAGTGGCGCACCATCATCGCCTCCTCGTTCAGGCTGACCGAGCTGCGGCCCAGCATCTCGGTGGTGGTGCGCAAAAAGGCGGTCAGCTCGCGCAGCAGGCCGGCCGCCCGCGCATCGCCGGCATCGACCCAGTGTTGAAGCGCAGCCATGGTGTTGAACAGGAAATGCGGCTGGATCTGCAAGTTCAACAACTGAAGCTGCGCCTCGGCCGCCGCGCAGGCTGCGGCGTCGCGCTCCTGGCGCAACGTGAGGTCGGCGAAGGCCCGCTGCAGGTGCCGCCGACGTGCGGTCGCGACCGCCCACAGCATCAGCGCGAGCATCGCGCCCAGCGCCAGCAGCATCGGCACCATCTGCCCGGCCGCCTCGCGCAGTGCGCCGACCCAGCCTTCGATGGTGCGAACGCCGGGCTTGGTGAACCAGGCCACGCTGAAACCGAACACACCGCCCGCGAAGGCCAGCATCACGACCGCCGCAGCGCGCAGCCGGTAGTTGCCGGCAAAGAACTTGTCGGGCTTCAGCCAGACCCCGAGTGCGGCAATGGTGAGGCTGCCGAGCAAGGTGATGCTGGTCAGCGCTGCCGTGCCCCAACCCAGCCCGGCCGCGTGCAGGCCCAGGCTGGAGCCGATCAGCGCGCAGACGATGCCGATCCAGAAGCCCAACCCGGCGCGGCTGTACAGAAAGCGGTCGATCGCCTCCGCCTGCTCGCGCACGTCGGGCGACATCCGCTCGTAGTAGGGCTGCGCCCAGGCGAAGTACCAGCGCTGGAAGCGGTTCTGCGCGGGCGGTGCATCGAGCAGGGTGGACATGACGCGCAGTCTAGGTTCGATGCGGCAGCGCGCGCGCAGCGACGGCACGAGCGGCAGGCCGCATGCGTTGAGTCGCCGTCACGGCGTGACGAACGGCAGCCCGCCGACGAACACCTTCAGCTCGCCGGGCGCAAACGCGGTCCAGGCTTCGTCGGTGGTCAGCGGCTCGGTCGCAACCACCGCCACGCGGTCGGTGGGCGCGGTGATTTCGGCGAAATTGACGCTGATGTCTTCGTCCTGCAACCGAGCCTGCCTGAACGGGTATTGGCGCACCAGGTAGCTCAGGTGGGTGGAGCAGTGCGCCCACAGCGCTTCGCCGTTGCTGAGCATGAAGTTGAAGGTGCCGAAGGCGGCGATGGCCGGCACCAGTTCGCGCAGCGTGGCGGTCAGCTCGGCAATCGGCGGCACGCTGGCATGCGCCTTGGCCAGCTCCTGCATCAGCCAGCAGAAGGCGAGTTCGCTGTCGGTGCTGCCCACCGGATGGAACGAGGCATGCAGGCGCGGCGCAAAGCCCTTCAGGTCGCCGTTGTGCGCAAACACCCAGTAGCGGCCCCACAGCTCGCGGCTGAACGGGTGGGTGTTCTCGAGCGCCACGCGGCCCTGCGTGGCCTTGCGGATGTGGGCAATGACGTTGTCGGAGCGGATCGGAAACCGCCGCACCATCTCGGCCACCGCCGAGGTGCGAGCGCTCTGCACGTCGAGCAACAGGCGCACGCCGGCCCCTTCGAAGAAGGCGATGCCGAAACCGTCCTTGTGCTCTTCGGCGCGGGTCGAAAAGCCGGTGAAACTGAACACGATGTCGGTCGGCGTGTTGCCGTTCATGCCGAGCAGCTGGCACATGGCGCGTGGCGCGTGGCTGTGACTGCGGCTGGGGCCGTCAGCGGTGAACGAACACCAGCCGCAGCCAGCTCTTCGGGCTCATCAGGCTGCTCGGTATGTGCGTCTCTTCGAGCACGCCGCTCATGCGCCGCAGGCGACTCGGGCTGCGCCGCGCGCTCCACACCAGCAGGTCCACCAGCCACGGGTGGGCGTTGACGGTGTTGGCCTTTTCGTACATGTCGAAGCGCGGCTTCAGCGCCACCAGCCGCGCTTCGTAGTTGCTGCGAATCTGCGCTTCCGGGAGCTGCCGGCTGCGCCCTTCGATGACGGCTTCGGCCGCCAGGATGCCGGTCTCCATGGCCTTGCCGATGCCTTCGCCGGTGAAAGCATAGGTGCTGCCGGCGGCTTCGCCGGTGACGATCAGGCCGGGCCGCGACAGCACCGCACCGTCGAGCGAGCAGCGCAGCGGCGCGCCCTTGAGTTCGCCGGTCCACTCGCC
>JANNEI010000371.1:0-3502 GCA_031378565.1 Burkholderiales bacterium | reverse complement strand
GATGGCTGCGGCGACCGCGTCCAGATTGCGGCTGTTCAACGCCGCCATGCAGATGCGGCCCGAGTCGAGGCCGTAGACGCCGAACTCGCTGCGCAGGCGTTGCATCTGCGGCGTGCTCAGGCCCGAGTAGCTGAACATGCCCTGCTGTTGCGTGATGAAGGACAGGTCCTGCGTCACGCCGGCGGCCTTCAGCTTGTCGACCAGGGCACCGCGCATCTGCTTGATGCGAACCCGCATCGCGGTCAGCTCGTCTTCCCACAGGCTGCGCAGCGCGGGCGTGGTCAGCACCGTGGCCACCACTTGTGCACCTTGCGTCGGCGGGCTGGAGTAGTTGGTGCGAATCACGATCTTCAACTGGCTCAGCACGCGCGCCGCCTCGTCCTTGCTGGCGCACACCACGCTGAGCGCGCCGACGCGTTCGCCGTACAGCGAAAAGCTTTTCGAGAACGAGGTCGAGACAAAGAAGTTCAGGTCGGCGGCAAGGAATTGCTGGATCACCGCGCCGTCCTGTGCAATGCCTTCGCCGAAGCCCTGGTAGGCCATGTCGAGGAAGGCCACCAGCGACTTCGCCTTCACCGCTGCCACCACCTGCGCCCATTGCGCGGGTGTGAGGTCGCAGCCGGTCGGGTTGTGGCAGCAGGCGTGCAGCGAGACGATGCTGCCGGCCGGCGCGGCGTTGAGCGCGGCCAGCATCGCGTCGAAGCGCACGCCGCGTTGTGCGGCGTCGTAGTACGGATAGGTCTCGACGTTGAAGCCGGCGCTGCCGAACAGCGCACGGTGGTTTTCCCAGCTCGGGTCGCTGATGAACACGCTGGCATTCGGGCTGATCTTCTTCAAGAAGTCGGTGCCCAGCTTGAGCCCGCCGGTGCCGCCCACCGCCTGCACCGTGACCACGCGACCCGAAGTCACGGCGTCGCTGTCGGCCCCGAACACCAGGCCCTGCACCGCCTTGTCGTAGGCCGCAATGCCGTCGATCGGGAGGTAGCCATGCGCCTTGGCGGCTTCGACCATCTGGCGCTCGGCCCGGGCCACGCATTGCAGCAGCGGCAGCTTGCCGGAGTCATCGTTGTAGACGCCGACACCGAGGTTCACCTTGGCCGGGGTGGTGTCGGCGTTGAACTGCTCGGTGAGGCCGAGGATGGGGTCGCGCGGGGCCATCTCGATGGCGGTGAAGAGTGACATGGCGGCTCTCTGTGTCGGGGAGTGTCGAAGAACGAAGAGGCTATTTTAGTGAGTCAGGGCGACGGATACAGCCCGCGCGTCTGCGCCATCAGCCGCGTCAGGCCGAGCAGGGTGTCGATCTCGGGCGTGGCCACGCCGACCTTCGAACCGATCTCGCGCACCACGGTCACCAGCGCGTCGAGCTCGATCGCGCGGCCCGCTTCCACGTCTTGCAGCATCGAGGTCTTGAACGCTCCGAGCTGGCGGGTGACAGCGTGGCGGTCTTCACCGCTTTGCGAAATCGGGCAGCCGATGCGTGCGCCGATGGCCTGCGCCTCGGCCATCGCGCGCAGGATGAAGGCACGCACCAGCGGGTCGTCCAGGATGCGGTCAGAGGTGGCACCCGTCAGCGCCGACACCGGGTTCATGGTCATGTTGCCCCACAGCTTGAACCAGATGTCCTGCTGGATGCAGGGCGACACGTCGATCTCGAAGCCTGCACCGCGCAGTAACTCGGCCAGCGCGTCCAGCCGCGGCGATGCGCCACCCGCCGGTTCGCCCAGGATCAGCCTGTGGCCGAAGCCGTGGCGCACCAAACCGGGTTCGGGCATCGAGCAGGTGGCGTGCACCACGGCACCGACCACATGCTGCGTGGGGATGCCGCGCGCGATGCTGCCGTCGGGATCGACCGCTTCGAGATGCGTGCCGGTGTGCGCCGCGCCGAAGCCGTTGAAGAACCACCACGGCACGCCGTTCATCGCGGTCAGCACGACGGTGTCTGGCCTCAGCAACGGTGCCATGCCGCGCGCCACCGCGGCCAGCGTGTGCGCCTTCACGGCCACCACCACGAGGTCTTGCACACCGAGCGAAGCCGGGTCTTCAGCCACCCGCGCCGGGGCGCTGACCAGGCCGTCCGCCAGTTGCAGCCGCCAGCCCTGCGTGCGCAGCGCCTGCGCGTTGGCACCACGCGCAATGGCCGACACCGCCACGCCCGCAGCGGCCAGCCGGGTGCCGATGAAGCCGCCGATGGCACCTGCGCCGAAGATGCAAACTTTCATGCGGCAAGTCTGCCACGCGGTGGCTGCGGCCACTGCGGCCACGCGGCCGGCAGGCGCGTGACGTGACAGCGACTGGACGGGTTGCGCGGACAGGCATAGCATCGTCCTGAAGGAGATAAAGAATGACCATCAAGCGCCTGACCAAGGAAGACATTCGAAACACAGCCGGTATCCTGAACCCGGTAGGGCACGTCGTGATCGCGTTCAAGGACGACGCCGTGACGGCCGCGGCGGCGGGCGACCTGCGTGCCGCCGGGCTGGCTGACGAGGACATCCTCGCCTACCCGGCGAATGACGCATTGCCGCGCTTGCGCGAGCGGGTGGCGTCGGCCAGTGGCGGTGCGGGGTTCGGCTACGAGATCACCTTGATGCGCCGCTACCTCGCGCTGGCCGAAGACGGAGCCGGCTGGCTCATCGTCTATTCCCCCGACGACGCTGCGGCGCAAACCATCACCGACGTCGCCACGCGCCACGCCGCGCTGTGCGCGGTGCGATATCACCGCCTGGCGAATGAGGATTTGATCTGACTCGACGATGAATTTGGGCGCTGGCCCGCCCAGATCGGGGATCAGGTTTCGAACAGATCGGTGCCCGACGCCTTCGGCGGCGTGACCCCCAGGTGCCGGTACGCCGCTGGCGTGGCGATGCGCCCGCGCGGCGTGCGCTGCAGGTAGCCCTGCTGAATCAGATACGGCTCGATCACGTCTTCGATCGTGTCGCGTTCTTCGCCGATGGCCGCGGCCACGTTGTCCAGCCCCACCGGCCCGCCGTCGAAGCGGTGCACCACCGCTTCGAGCAGCTTGCGGTCCATCACGTCCAGGCCTTGCGGGTCGACGTCCAGCATCTTCAATGCCTTGTCGGCCAGCGCCTTGGTGATGCGCCCGTCGGCCTTCACGTCGACGTAGTCGCGCACGCGGCGCAGCAGCCGGTTGGCGATCCGCGGCGTCCCGCGCGAGCGGCGTGCGATCTCGAACGCGCCTTCGGTATCGGTGGGCACGTTGAGCAAACCGGCCGAGCGATGCACGATGCGCGCAAGTTCCTCGGGCGTGTAGAACTCCAGCCGCGCCACGATGCCGAAGCGGTCGCGCAGCGGGTTGGTCAGCATGCCGGCGCGGGTGGTCGCACCGATCAGCGTGAAGGGTTGCAGGTCGAGCTTGATCGAGCGCGCCGCCGGGCCTTCGCCGATCATGATGTCGATCTGGTAGTCCTCCAGCGCGGGGTACAGAATTTCTTCCACCACCGGGCTCAGGCGATGGATTTCATCGATGAACAGAACGTCGTTG
>JANNEI010000365.1:0-3295 GCA_031378565.1 Burkholderiales bacterium | reverse complement strand
CTCGGGCCGTGCCGCGCCCGGCGCATGTTCGGCGGCCACGGCGTGTACGTGGGTGACGTGTTCGTCGCCATCGTCATCGGCCAGCGGCTCTACCTGAAGACGGACGCGGCCTCGTTGCCCGCCTTTGAAGCGCAAGGCTGTATGCCCTTCACCTTCGAAGCCCGGGGCAAGTCGATGACGACGTCCTACTGGTCGGCCCCAGACGAGGCAATGGAGTCGGCCGAGTCGATGGCACCCTGGGGCCGCCTCGCGCTCGACGCAGCCCTGCGCGCAAGAGCACTGGCCGTGCGTCGCCCGCTCAAGCCACCAGCGGCTTCGCGAAAAGCCCGGCCCTGAGCCGGTTGTGCAGCCGAGTCGCCAGCCGCGTGGCCAGAACAACCCAGGCGCGCGGCGCGCATGCCCGCGGCGGCACCAGCAGCTGAAAGCGCGCGGCAGGCCAGCCCTCCACCACCAGCACCGCGCCGGACTCGACCTGCAGGCTGTCGCCTGGCTCCAGCCATGCGTCTGCGGGCAGCAGCCCGGGCTCACCGTGCAAGCGCGTGGCCCACACGCGGCCCTCGGACACGCGCAAAAGCCGGTCACCCGGGCCGATCGGCAGGGTCAGCGCCTGGCCTTGCGCCAAGGCCCACGAGGCGGCATCGGATTGCTGCGTTTTGTTCATCACGTCGGTGTTCATGGCGTTTTCCTTTCACCCCAAAGATAATGGTGATCGGCCACCATTTCCAATGAGACCTGGGCCACCCACTGATCAGGAATCCGCATGAATCCCATCCGCACCCGGGCGCTCTCGGTCGGCCCCATCCGCGCCTTCGAGGCGGTGGCGCGCCGGCTCAACTTTCGCGCCGCGGCCGAAGAACTTCACCTCACGCAATCGGCGATCAGCCGGCAGATCAAGTCACTGGAAGACGACCTGGGCGCCGTGCTGTTTCTGCGCGGCACGCGGCATGTGGAGCTGACGCACGACGGTGCGACTCTGCTGAGATCGGTCGCCCCGATGCTGGACCGGCTGGATGCCGGCGTGCGCCAGATTCGCCAGGCGAAAGGCCGCAAGGTGGTCAACCTGAGCACCTTCGCGTCGTTCGCGTCGCTGTGGCTGATCCCGCAGATGGAAGCGTTTCAGCGCGCCCATCCCGACATCGACATTCGCGTTTCGGCCACCGACACGGTGCTCGACGTGGCCGACCCCGAAGTCGACCTGATGCTGCGCTATTGCAGCGCCGAACAGGCTCCGGCCAGCGCACTGCGGCTGTTCGGCGAAACCTTGACGCCGGTGATCAGCCGCGGCTTTGCCGAGCAGATCCGCCAAGGCCAGGCCCCCGCGCTGAACAGCGCCGCCGACCTGGCCGCGCACACGCTGACCGAGGAAGACGACAACCGCCCCAGCGCCGAATTCCTGAGCTGGCGTCACTGGCTGTCGATGAACGGCCAGCCGCGCCTGCAGCCGCGCCGCTGGCTGTACATGAACTTCACCTACCAGCAGGTGCAGGTCGCGCTGGCCGGCCAGGGCGTGGCGCTGGCGCGGGTGGCCCTGGTGGCCGAGCCGCTGGCCCGCGGCGACCTGGTGGAGCCTTTCGGCGCGGCCGGCCGCATCAGCAGCCACTACGCCTACTGGCTCGTCACCTCGGAAGCCGGCGGCTCGCGCCCGGAAGTGAAGCAGTTTTGCGCCTGGGTGCAGGAGCGGGCTGAGCAGACGCGGCAAGCGCTGGGGGAAAGCAACTGAACTCAGTTGTCGAGCCTCGGGAGAAGCAAATTTCCACCGCAAAGTACGCAAAGGGCGCAAAGGCCATTCAGGAAGACTGGAACTTCCTTTGCGTACTTGGCGACCCTTGCGTGCTTTGCGGTCAAAAAGCTCGATGCAATGTTCCTCCGTGACCGCCAAGTGCCGCCACGGCCCTGGGATGCACTCAGACCACGCCGTCCTCCGTCACGACCAGGGCCAGCGCCAGGTCGTGCGGCTGCGGCGCGTAATCGGCGTCGCGCATCTCGCCGACCGCCCACGCCACGCCGATGGCCGTGACGTGTGGGTGTGCCGCCAGCCAGCGGTCGAAGTAGCCACCGCCGTAGCCAAGCCGGTATCCCGCGCGGGTGAAGCCGACGCACGGTGCCAGCACCACATCGGGCACCACCACCGCACCGTCGGCAGTGGCCATGTTGCATTCGTCGCGTGCAGCGGGCTCGCGCCCATCCCACGCGCGGTAGTGCATCTCGACCGGCGTCTTGCGGCAGAAGGGCAGCGCCACGGGCCGGCCTGAATGCCCCGCGGGGGCGGCCAGCGCGGCGGGTGCGTTAAATTCGGATCGAACCGGCCAGTACAGGCCCAGCAGCGCAGGCTCCAGATCCGTCAGCACGCGCTGCAGATGAGCGGCCAGCGAGCGCGCCGCGGCCTCACTGGCGGGGCCCTTCACAAAGGCGTCGCGCCGCGCCAGCATCGCTTCACGCAGCGCCTTGCGCGGGGGCAGACCGGTCACTTCGGGCATGGACGCTTTCATCGACACAGCATGACATTCACACCGCTCGAACCAGTATACGAATCACCTCGCCGCAGGTGGCTGGCGCGCACGCTGCACGCAGGCACCGCGGCACTCTGCATGCTGCTCGCGCTGCCGCCGGCTCAGGGGCAAACGGGTGGCGACACCATCGTGGAAGCGCGCGAGGCCTTCCGCAAAAAAGACCGCAACCGCCTGGCCGCTGCGCGCGCCGCCGCGCTGGCTGCTCAGCACCCGCTGGCGATGTGGACCGAGTACTGGGACTTCACCAGCCACCTGGCCGATTTGCAGCAAGGCGACCTCGACGCCTTCTACGCCCGCTGGCCGGGCACCTATGTGGAAGACCGCCTGCGCAACGACTGGCTGCTCGAACTGGGCCGGCGTCGCGACTGGCGCAACCTGGCCGTCGACTTCCCGCGCTTCCGGATGAACGACGACCGCGAGGTCACCTGCTACGCCCTGCTGACCGACCACCTGGCCGGCAAGGACGTGCGCGACGCCGCGCGCACCGCCTGGTTGGCGCAAAAGGAGGCCGACGACGGCTGCGCGTTGCTGGCCGCAACACTGTTCGACGCCAAGCTGCTGACCGCCGCCGACGCCTGGCGCAAGGCGCGCCTGTCGATGGAAGCGAACCGGCCGCGCGCCGCGCGCCAGGCGGTCACCCTGGTCGATCTGGCCGCCGCCAGCGGCTTGCAGGAACTGAACGACAACCCGGCCCGTTACCTGGCGCGCAAGGCGTCGTCGGCAGGCCGCACGCAGGCCGAGCTGGCGACCCTGGCGCTGATTCGCATGGCCGCCAACGACGCCGA
>JANNEI010000392.1:0-1915 GCA_031378565.1 Burkholderiales bacterium | reverse complement strand
GGGTCAAGACCAAGACATCGCCGCAGTTCCTGATGCGGGATTTGCTGGCGGAGGCTTCTCGGTCTGATACACGCAAGGCGCGATGGAGGCCGTGGTCGCCAACCTGCGCGAAGGGAAAAGTCAGGTGGTGTGCGATGGCGGCCAGCTCTGCGAGGTCAGCAAGAGCAAGGCCAGCATGGTCAGCCGCGACCCGCCTGACCACCACCCGGACCGACTGGGTGGACTACTGGGCGGTGGACTTCGACTACGGCTCGCGCATGGAGATCGTCAGGCGACCACGCAGCCTGGCGATGCAAGTCGAGCCTGGTCGCACCCTCGCAAGGCGAACTGGTGGAGTGGGAAGACTGGTGGACCGGCGGCTACATCTTCGAGAACGAATGGCAGAGCTTTCGCACACGGCAAGACCGCAAGCTGGAGTTGACGTCCGTGGCGCACGTCTACGCGCAGCCCGGCCGCTACCAGGTGGCGGTGAAGGTGATCGACATCTTCGGCAACGACACCATGACCATCGTGCCGGTGAGCGTGGGATGACGCGATGACCGCGCATGAATTCGCCACCGGCCTCGTCGTTCAAGGCTTCACGCCGCCATTGAAACTCGGCAGCTTCAAGCTGATCGCGTTCGACATGGATTCGACGCTGATCAACATCGAATGCGTTGACGAGATCGCCGATGCGGCGGGCCGCAAGGCCGAAGTGGCAGGCATCACCGAGGCCGCGATGCGCGGCGAGATTGCCGACTACAAGGACAGCCTGCGGCGTCGCGTGGCGTTGCTCAAGGGCGTGCCGCTGGTCGCGCTGCACGAGGTGTACGAACACCGGCTGCGCCTGAACCCCGGCGCGCAGGCACTGGTGCAGGCTTGCCAGCGCGCGGGCCTGAAGACGCTGCTGGTGTCGGGCGGATTCACCTTCTTCACCGATCGGATTCGCGACCTGTTGAAGCTCGACTTTGCGCGTTCCAACGTACTGGGCGTGGAGAACGGCGTGCTGACCGGCAGCCTGGTCGATCAGGCCTGGGGCGACATTTGCGACGGCGAGGAAAAGCGCCGCATGCTGCTGGCCACCTGCGCGCAACTCGGCATCGCTCCCGGCCAGGCCATCGCGATGGGCGACGGTGCCAACGACCTGCCGATGATGGGCGCGGCCGGTTTGTCGGTGGCGTTTCACGCGAAGCCGGCCGTGCGCGCGCAGGCGATGGTGGCGATCAACGAAGGCGGGCTGGACCGGCTGCTCGAGTTGATGCGCTGATCAGTTTTAGGGATGGCGGCTGGCGGCGTGCGTCGCAAACTCGCGCTCTCGATCAACCCATCACATCCGGAGCGCACCATGGCCAAGCGAGCAATCTGTGTCGGCATCAACAAGTTTGCCAAGTACCCGCAGTTCGCGTTGAACGGCTGCGTCAACGACGCGAAGGACATGGTCGCGCTGTGCAAACAGGTGTTGGGCTACAAGGCTTCGGAGGTGACGCTGCTGACCGACGCGCAGGCCACCAAGGCCGCCATCATGGCGGCGCTGAAGGCGGCGGTGAAAGACGCCAAGGCCGGCAAGATCAGCAGCCTGCTGTTCAGCTGGTCGTCGCACGGCACGCAAATGGCCGATGCCAGCGGCGACGAGCCCGACGGCATGGACGAGGCCTTTGTGCCCTACGACATCGCCGAGAAGGCCGGTGCCTGGGACCCGGCCCACATCATCAGCGACGACGAGTTTCACGACCTGTTCCAGCAGTTGCCCGCCAGCGTGCTGCTGGAGGTTTACCTGGACACCTGCCACAGCGGATCGGGCCTGCGCGGTGCCGAGTTCGGCCTGCACGCGCCACGCCCGCGCTATGTGGCACCGCCCACGCCGATCCGCCAGGGCACCGGCCGGCAGGCCACGGTGCGTGGCTTCACGCTGGGGCCGCAGGCCACGGGCACCGCG
>JANNEI010000375.1:0-6535 GCA_031378565.1 Burkholderiales bacterium | reverse complement strand
GGTCGAGCGGTTCAGCCGGCACTACTTCGACCGCGACCATTCCGAGTACCTGGAGATGATCGCGCCGGCGTGGCAGGTATTGGGTGCGCCGGATGAGTCCGACGTGACCACCGAACTGGTCGCGCGCGAGCTTGCCAAGCCGCAGGCCGACACCTTTCTCGACGAGGTCTGGCGCTTCGACGCCACCACTCTGATCGTCGACGATCCAGTCAAGCGCGTGGACAACATGCCGATGGCCTGGGGCCTGGAAGTGCGGGTGCCCTTCCTCGACCACGAGTTGGTCGAACTGGCCGCCCGCATGCCGCCCGAACTCAAGCTCAAGGAAGGCGGCAAGTACCCGCTGAAGGCGATCTCGCGCGGCGTGATCCCGGATGCAGTGATCGACCGGCCGAAGGGCTACTTCCCGGTGCCCGCGTTGAAGCACGTGCGCGGCCCGTTTCTGGAACTGATGCGAGGCATCTTGCAATCGGACGCCTGCATCCAACGCGGGCTCTACCAGCGCGCCTATGTCGACAAGCTGCTCGCCAACCCGGAGGCGTATTTCACGCGCATCCAGGGCAGCAAGCTGTGGCACCTGGCGCTGCTGGAGTGGTGGCTGCAGGTGCATGTGGACGGCGTGCTGAGTGCAGCAGGCGCAGCCAGCGTTTGACTGCTGCGTCGAACCCCCTGGGGGTGGTAGGCAGCTCGACGCGGCGCAACGTTCTACTTCGACGTTCAGTTGGCACCGACACGGTCGAACCCGACCAGAGCGACCACCACGAGCACCGCCGCGATCGGCCCAGCCAGGGGGTGCAGCAGGCAAGTGAGGATGGGGGCCACCAGGATCAGGTGACGCAGACCCCAGCTGTACAACACACCGGCCCGCCGCACGTAGGCGGTGCCGGCCTCAGCCCAACGCTTGCGCGCCTCGGATTCCACCGGCATGCCGCTGATGAAACCCACGTGGTTGTAGTAGCGAACAGACATCGCCGAGCACACCAGCGAAGCGAAGAGCAATGCCAGCAACAGGATTTCGAGTACCAGCCGGGCGGTGAGATTCGGCAACATCGCCGCTTCACCGAGGCTCGCATGGAGCGAGGGTGCGGCCAGTGTCACGGTGCCAATCAATCCCAGCATCGCCGTCGATGCCGTCATGGTCGCCGACATCAACGAGTTGCGCAGCGTCTGCACTGCCAGAATCTCCGAGCCCTTCTGCTGTGACACGGCGGTGAACCAGTCTTCCCGCAGCGCTGCATGCGCGCTGCGCGCCATGCGCTCGGGGCGCCGACGCTGTGCCACCGTGAGCACCAGCTCATAGGCGAGCAGCACGGCAATGGTCGCCAGGGTGGCCAACCAGGCCAGGAGTTCGTTCATTGGTGGGGTCACCGTTGGATCAACGTTGAGTCTCAGGCGGGTTGAAGGCTGGCGGTCTGCTTGCGACGCTCGAGCAGCTCGAAGGCACCCATGCCCACCAGCATCGCCATCACGAACACCAACCCCTTCAGCTCACCCATTCCAAGGGCAACCAGCCCAGGGCCCGGGCAGAAGCCTGCGACACCCCAGCCGATACCGAACAAGACGCTTCCGATCACCAGGCGGCGGTCGATGTCGCGCGACGTGGGCAGCTTCATCGTCGCACCGAGAAAGGACACGGTCCGCTTCTTGGCCAGCGCAAACGCGAGTGCGCCGACGGCAATCGCACCCGCCATCACGAAGGCCAGTGAGGGATCCCAGGCACCGCCGAGATCCAGGAAGCCCAGCACTTTGGCTGGATTGGCCATGCCAGAAACGATGAGGCCGAGTCCGAAGACGAGGCCGGCGAGCAGGGATGCGAAGACAGTCATGGCAATGCTCCTTGTTGCTTCCTCAGATGCCAAGCAAGTGGCGGGCGACGAACACGGTCGCGAAGCCCGCCGCCATGAAGACGACGGTGGCCACCAGCGACCGGGGCGACAGGCGGGCCAGCCCGCAGACGCCGTGTCCACTCGTGCAGCCCGAGCCGTAACGGGTACCCACCCCCACCAGCAGGCCGGCGACCACCAAGGCACCGAATGACGCATCGATCCGGGGCTGGGGCAGAGCCGCAAGCAACGCATAGACCCACGGCGCACCGACGAGGCCCAGCACGAACGCGGCACGCCAGGCCACGTCGCCCTTGACTGGTTTGAACAGCCCGCCGATCACGCCACTGATGCCGGCAATGCGGCCGTTCAGCAGCACGAGGAGCGCTGCGGCCAGGCCGATGAGCATCCCGCCTGCCAAGGCAGACCAGGGTGTGAATTCGTTCCATGCGATGGACATCATTTTTCCTTGAGGCAATAGAGGCGGTAGAGCACGGCCAGAATCTCAAGCACGCTTGGATCGGCGACGCTGTAAAAGATGTTCTTGCCCTGGCGGCGCGTGCTGACCACACCCTCGGTGCGCAGCACGCCGAGCTGCTGAGAGAGCGTTGGCTGACGGATGTCGAGTTGCGCTTCGAGTTCGCTGACGCACATCTCGCCTTGCGACAACTGGCACAGCAACAGCATGCGCTCGACGTTGGCCAGCAGCTTGAGGGCACTGACCGCCTCGTCTGCGGCATGGCGCAGGATTTCAAGGTCGATGACAGGTGACGGGCGTTTCATGGGGCGGTTTGTGCAGCGATCTGCGGCTTCATCGGGTTGTATCATTATGCTTGTTGATATACTATTTGTCAATAGATCGACAACTGAACTTCGGAGTCCGCCATGACCACTCGAACCACGACCCGAGCCTTCTTCGACCCGAAGACCTGGACGGTGACCTATGTCGTGTCGGACCCTGTCACGCGACGCGCCGCGGTGATCGACCCCGTGCTCGATTACGACTTCAAATCGGGCCACACCAGCAGCACCTCGGCCGACCTGGTGCTGGGCTATTTGGCCGAGCATTCGCTCCAGGTCGACTGGATTCTGGAAACCCACGCCCACGCGGACCATCTGTCCGGCGCGCGTTACCTGCAACAGCGCGTCGGCGGCCGCATCGCCATCGGCGAGAACATCCGCGCGGTGCAGGCCACCTTCAAGAAGCTCTACAACCTGGAGCGCAGTTTCCTGCCCGATGGCAGCCAGTTCGAACACCTGTTCAAGGACGGTGAAACGTTTCGGATCGGCGAGATCGAGGCCACCGCGATGCTGGTGCCGGGCCACACACCCGCCGACATGGCCTATCTCGTCGACGGTTCAGTCTTCGTCGGTGACACGCTCTTCATGCCCGACGTCGGCAGCGCCCGCGCCGACTTCCCAGGCGGCGACGCGCACCAGTTGTACGCCTCGATGCGCAGGCTGCTGGACCTGCCGCCCGAGACCACGATGTACGTCTGCCATGACTACCCGCCGGCCACACGAGAGGCTCGCTGGCAGACCACCGTTGCCGAACAACGGGCGCACAACATCCACGTCCGCGACGGCGTCAGCGAAGACGAGTTCGTGGCCATGCGGCAGGCCCGCGATGCAACGCTGGAAGTCCCGACGCTGATCCTGCCGTCGATTCAGGTCAACGTGCGCGCCGGGCAGCTACCGCCACCCGACGAGAACGGCGTCTCGTACTTGCGCATTCCGCTCAACACCTTGCCGGTGCGGCCCTGAGCAGCATCAGGCGTGGCGCGCCAGAAAGCAGCGCTCGACCCGGCCCCGGCGGGGTGCACCAGTTCGCGCACGCGGCTGAGCGAAAGGATGGCCCGGTCGTAGTGGATGCATACCTCGGGCGTGGGTTCATCAGGCCCGACGATGTGCGCCTCGGCGATGCCCGGCCGGCCCCGCAGCAACTCGATCAGGCGCGCCACGCAGCGGTCGCGCGTGTCGGCGATGCCCGGAAGCACCAAAGGCAAGTCAAGGCGGAGTTTGGCGGGGTCGGTCATGGGCGCTCCTGTGAAAACGCCGCATCGACGATGGCTTGCGCTTCGCTCACGATGCGTGATGCGCGGCACCACCGTGCGCATCTCGTCGAACATGCTCACATCCCCCACCCAACTGAACCACCGATCCATCTGGAAGTTCAGGCTCACGTCGGAATGGCGTGATATCCGATGGGCAGGCAGACCGCCATGACTCATTCATCGGCGCAGGCCACCCGCGCCCGACGGCCGCCCTCGAACACATCGACCCACTCGCGCAGCCGCCGGGCAATCTGCGTGACGGCTTTGGCGCGCGTCAGCGTCTGCGCACGGTAGCCGGCCACGGCATCCCAAAAACTGGTGCGGCCCACCGCGAAGCCGATGAAGCCGGGCACACCCGCTGCGACAGTCAGCCAATGGCGCACCTTTGCTTCATCGGCACCGCGGCCGAGCACGATGCAGCCGACCCGCTCACGCCCGCCGCGCCGCGCGATGTCGACGATGGCCTCGCAATCCGCAGCGCGGTCCAGACCTTCGACCTTCCACACATCGGGTTCGATGCCGGCGTCCTGCAATTCGCGCAGCGCCTGCTGCATCAACGACGCACGCACCTGCCGATCAAAGACATCCTTGTCGCCGCCTGCGCGCTGAAGCTGCTCGTCGGTCGGCGGCACCAGCAGCTCGAACATGAAGCGCCACTGGCTGCGCTGGCAATGGTCGGACAACTGCCTGAGTCGACCCGCCTGGCGCAGGTTCAGCGCGCGGTCGCCTTCGGGGTTGTAGCGCACCAGCGCCTTGGCGAACGTGGGGACGAACGCCGCGATGTGGCTCGCGAAGTCGCTGCCGTATTCAAACTCGAACTCGAGGCCGCCACTGCGCTCGACCGACAGCGCGGTCACGCAGCCTCGCTGGCGTGCATCACGCAAGATGGCGGTGCCGAACTGCTCGTCCACCAGGATGCCTGCGGCCCCGAACGGCACGCCCTCGGTCAGCGCCTGGCTGAAGCCTTCGTAGATCAGCCGCTTGCTGTCGATCACAAGCTCGCGCTGCGCCACGCTGAGCGGCGGCTTGAAATGAAACATGCCCGCCACATACGACTCGCGGTGGTCGAACGGCAGCAGGTAGAGCGGTTTGCTGTAACCGGGTTCGATGCGACCCCCATCGCCGCGGGTGTCGGAGCTCATCATTCTTGCCGGGTGACGAGCAAGCCGCGAATGTCGGCATCCAGCAGATCCCCGATGCGTTCGATGCCGAGGTCTGCGGCCGGACAGGCGGCAATTGCCGCGGGGTCGTGCGCATAGTGACCCTGACGCGGGAAGACGGTGGTCATACGGTCCTGCATCACGTCTTTCACCGCGGCAAGGATGCGCGGCTTGTCGTCGACCATCACGTAGTGCCGCGCCGGGTGATGGCGCTGCACCGCGTCGAGCATCTGTTCTTTGTGGATGTAGATCAGCACCCGGCCGCTGACCGCATCCCACAGGCCTGAGCGCTGAATCTTGCGCGGCTGAAACACCACGTCGCCATCGGACAGGATCACCGTCGGCCCGAAGGCGTTCAGGTGCTCGATCACGTCGAGTGCACGCGGGTAGAGGCGATCCGCGAACGGGTAGTCGATCAGGAAGCTCGACATCTGCAGCAGGCGCATGTCACTGTCTGGCCGCATTTCGGTGTCGATCCTGAAGCGTTGCAGCGCACCCAGGTAGTCGGCATAGCCCACCTCGATCCGCAAGGTCTCGAAAATTGCCCAGTAGCGAGCGGCACTGGCAGCACCGAACTCGCACTCGAGGTGGGTTCGCAGGTCGGCGATGACCCGGTCGTTGTCGAGCAAGGTGTTGTCCACATCGAGCAGGAAGACGACCTCTCGCGACGCGGTCATGGCGCGGACTTTCATTGGCTTCTCCGTCGGCGGGCACAGCCGCGCAATATCTATCGGTGAATCATGAATGCGGCACAGCGCGTGGGTCGGTGCGCTGGCCCACTGAGCGAGCCGCCGGAGCCCCCCAGAACGGGCGATTTCGCGTGCGACGCAACGCAGGCCTGCGTACGCTGTCGTGGTGGTCGGCCTGGTGGTGTGGATCGTCAAGCGAAAGTGAACTGCCGTGTGCAATGAATCCTCTGTTCCCTTGATGCGGATCAAGGCAGCGATCCAGCACACCGTCACAGTTCACCCCAAGACTCACCCTCCCGCCACTGTCCATGCTGGCCTTCTTTCATCGCCGCGCGAAGCACCGCACTGTCATGCTGACGCTGGCGGTCTGGGTGTTTGCGCTGGCGGCGGGCGTGGTCAACGCCTGTGTTTTGCAGGTCAAGGTGCCTGCCCATCACCAGGGCCAGGAGCATTCGGCCAGCACGGTGATCGAGACGCACGCCCACCTCTCGGTATTGCCGCAGAGTGCGGTGCCGGTGCCCGCTGACGGCCCATCGACCGATGCCGATTCGAGTCAGGCGCAGTGCAAGAGCTTCTGCGACGGCGACGCTGCAGCCGCCGCAGCAAAGCAACAGGGTCACGACATCACTGACCTGGCGCAAGCCCCGATGCATGTGCGTGCCCGCACGCCGTTCCTTCTGACTCTCGCCCCGGCGAAGCAGTTTTTCGATGACCGGCCACCGCCTCCCGGCGCGCCGATGGTCATACGCTTCCTGCGTTTGACGATTTAGCTGGCCAGCGGCCTGCGCTGCAAGGCGGCTTCGTTTTGCTGC
>JANNEI010000352.1:0-3975 GCA_031378565.1 Burkholderiales bacterium | reverse complement strand
GCTGGCCCCGCCAGTTCCAGCGCCGTCAGCGGGTTGACGATGGCCACGCCCAGCCCCTGGCGCACCAGTGAACACACGGCAAACGCGCTGGTGGCCTCGATGGACAGCTGGCGCTGCACCGCGTGCTGCTCGAACATGGCGTCGATCAGCTGGCGGTACGGATCGGCGGGAGCCAGGCTGATGAACGGTGCCGTCTCGAAGTCACGCGGGCGCAGCACGCGCCGCGCCAGCAAGGCATGGCCTGCGGGCAGCACGCACACCTCGTCGGCCTGAAGCAGCGGCGCGAGCATGGTGCCGGCGGGTGCTTCGCGCCGTTCGATCAGGCCGAGGTCGAAGCGCTGCTCGGTCAGCGACTGTTCGAGCAGCGGCGACTCTTGCGGCGTGATCGACAAGCCGGCTTGCGGGTGCGCCAGCATGAAGCGCCGCGCCGCCTCGGGCAGCAGCGCATGCGCCAGTGCCGGCAGGCAGGCCAGCGCCAGGCGTGCGTGGGCGAACTGGCGCAGCGTCACGGCGGTGGCGGCAATGCGATCCAGGCCGATGTAGGAGCGCTCGACTTCTTCCAGCAAGGCCAGCGCGCGCGCCGTCGGTTGCAGCCGGCCGCGCACCCGGTCGAACAGCGTGAGCCCGAGCTGTTGCTCCAGGCGCGCCAGGTCGCGGCTCACGGTGGGCTGCGAGGTGCCCAGCACGTCGGCGGCGCGCGTCACCTGACCGGTGCCCATCACGGTGCGGAAGATGTCGATCTGGCGGTGTGTCAGTCTCATGCGTTCAAGCATATCGAAAATGCATGGATACAACACAAATCGCGCATTGCATGGATGGCAGCGCAGGCGCACCATGCGGCTCATGCAACCGTTCACCCCCACAACGCTGCGCGCGCTGGCGCAACGCCACGGCACCCCGCTGTGGGTCTACGACGCGGCGACCATCCGCGAACGCATCGCTTCGCTGAAGGCCTTCGACACGATTCGCTATGCGCAGAAGGCCAACTCCAACGTGCACCTGCTGCGGCTGATGCGCGAGCAAGGCGTTCTGGTGGACGCGGTGTCGCTGGGCGAGATCGAGCGCGCCTTGCGGGCCGGCTATGCGGCCAGCGGCATCGTCTTCACCGCCGACCTGTTCGACCACGCCACGCTGGACAAGGTGATTCTCGAGCGCATCACCGTCAACGCGGGCTCGATCGACATGCTGGGCCAGTTGGGCCTTCGGTCGCCCGGCCACAGGGTCTGGCTGCGCATCAACCCCGGCTTCGGCCACGGCCACAGCAACAAGACCAACACCGGGGGCGAGCACAGCAAGCACGGCATCTGGCATGCCGATCTCGACGCGGCGCTGGCCGGGATCGACCGCCACGGCCTGCAACTGGTGGGCCTGCACATGCACATCGGCTCGGGCGTGGACTACCGCCACCTCGAACAGGTGTGCGGTGCGATGGTCGAACTGGCGCAGCGCGTCGGGCGGCCGATCGAGGCGATCTCGGCCGGTGGCGGCTTGTCGGTTCCGTACCGAGAAGGCGAGCCCGTCACCGACACCGCGCACTACTTCAGCCTGTGGGATGCGGCGCGGCAGCGCATCGAAGCCCAGCTGGGCTGCAAGCTTCAGCTGGAAATCGAGCCCGGCCGCTACCTCGTCGCCGAAGCCGGCGTTTTGCTGGCCGAAGTGCGCGCCCAAAAGCACATGGGCAGGAAGCATTTCGTGCTGGTCGACGCAGGCTTCAACGACTTGATGCGGCCGTCGATGTACGGCAGCCACCACGGCATCAGCCTGCTGCCTGCCGTGGGTGGCGCGGCACCTGACGATGTCGAGACCTTCCCCAGCGTGGTCGCCGGCCCGCTGTGCGAGTCGGGCGATGTTTTCACGCAGGGCGAAGGCGGCGTGGTGCTGACACGCGAACTGCCACCCGCCAACGTCGGCGACCTGCTGGTGTTCCACGACGCGGGTGCCTACGGCGCGTCGATGTCATCGAACTACAACACGCGGCCGCTGATCGCCGAGGTGCTGGTGGACGGCGATGCATCGACGTTGATCCGACGCCGCCAGACGGTTCAGGAACTGCTGGCTCTGGAGGAGTAGGACCGAGCTTCCTGCCATGCTTTCACCCCCATCCCGACCTTCCCCCTGCAAGGGAAAGGAGTCGGCGGCTCAGCGAAATCCGCCGATGCCTTGCAGTGTCTTCACGGCCCCGGCCCCGATCGACGCGCCGAAGCGTTTCGCGAGCCGCTCGGCAACGTTCTCTTTCGGCGTGTAGTCGATCACCTCCTCGGCCTTGATGACTTCGCGCGCCACGTAGTCGAGGCTGCCGAGGTGGTCGGCCAGGCCCAGCTTCACCGCCTCTTCGCCGTTCCAGAACAGGCCCGAAAAAGTGTCCGGCGTCTCCTTCAGGCGGGTGCCGCGCCCTTCCTTGACGACCTGGATGAACTGGCGGTGAACCTGGTCGAGCGAGGCCTTGATGTAGGCCTTGTGCTTGTCCGACAGCGGCGTGAACGGGTCGCCGATGCCCTTGTTTTCACCGGCCGTCATCAGCCTGCGCTCGACCCCGAGTTTTTCCATCGTGCCGGTGAAGCCGAAGCTGTCCATCAGCACGCCGATGGAGCCGACCACGCTGGCCTTGTCGGTGTAGATCTGGTCGGCGGCCACGGCGATGTAGTACGCACCCGAGGCGCAAACTTCTTCGACCACGGCGTACACCGGCTTCTTGTGCAGTGCCTTCAGGCGCTTGATCTCGTCGTGAACAATGCCCGACTGCACCGGGCTGCCGCCAGGCGAGTTGATGCGCAGCACCACGGCCTTGGCGGTCGGCTCTTCGAACGCGGTCTTCAACGCACCGACCAGGTTCTCGGCACTCGCCTCGGCGTCGACCGCGATCTCGCCGCGCACCTCGATCAGCGCCGTGTGCGATCCACTCGGGGCTGTTGCGTGGTTGCGGGACGCTAACAGCCACCACGCCAGCACGATGAACAGGCCCAGCCAGGCGAGCCGGAAAAACACGCGCCAGCGGCGCTCGCTGCGTCTGTCTTGAAGGTAGGCGGCCGCAAACCTTTCGAGTACCGGATCCCACCGGGCTTGTTCGGACGCCGACCCGATCGGGTTACCGGCTGCCGGGGGAGCCGGTGTGGGCGTGGCTGACAAATCGTCTCGCGGATCCATGCAAATCTTTCCCGGTTTCAGCCGCAGGCCGAGAATGCCGGCTGGGTGTCCGGGGAAGGATACCAATAGACCTGTCCATCGCGCTCTTCCACCTTCAGCACCGTCAGCGTGCCGCGTCCGCACGGGCCGCCGATGCAGCGCCCGCCGAGCGGCTCGTAAGCGGCACCGTGGATCGAGCACATGATGAATTCCTTGCTGCTGTCCAGAAACTCTCCGGGTTGCCAGTCCATCTCGGTGGGCACATGCAGGCAGCGGTTCAGGTAGGCGACCACCTGGCCGTCGAAGCGCAGCGCAAAGCCGCGCGCCGGCTGGCGAAACTGCAACACGTCGAAGACGAAAGCCACACCGCGCTCGACCAGTTCGCCAGACGCGCACAGGGGCTGCGGCGTCAGCACCTTGTTGCTAAGCATGCTGCGCCAGCCAGGCGTTCAATTCCGCCACCGAGTGGGCGACGTGCAGCGGCTCGAACACCGCGAATGACGCATGCTCGTGCGCGCCGTAGCTGACGCCCAGGCTCGCGGTGCCCGCGTTGACGGCGAGCTGCAGGTCGTGCGTGGTGTCGCCGATCATCAGCGTGCGCTCGGGTGCCACGCCCAGCTCGGCCATCAGTTCCAGCAGCATCTGCGGATGCGGCTTGGAGGTGGTCTCGTCGGCGGTGCGGGTGGCGTCGAAGACGCCGCGCAGTTGCACCGTGTTCAGCGCCTCGTCCAGGCCGCTGCGCGACTTGCCGGTCGCCACGCCCAGCCAGTGGTGACGCGCCTTCAGCGCCTTCAGCATCGGCAGCGTGCCGTCGAAAAGGCTGAGTTCGTGCTGGCGCGCCGTGTAGTGGTG
>JANNEI010000319.1:0-6923 GCA_031378565.1 Burkholderiales bacterium | reverse complement strand
GTCAGCGAGGCCACGCTCATACGGTTCTGCGTCAGCGTGCCGGTCTTGTCGAAGCAGACGGTGTCGACTGCGCCAAGGTTCTCGATCGCGTCGAGCCGGCGCGCGTAAATCTGGCGCTTCTGCAGGCTGCGGATGCCTGATGCCAGCAGGCTGGTCGCCACCGTGGGCAGTCCTTCGGGAATGGCCGCCACGCCCAGCGACACGGCCGTGCGCAGCAGTGGCAACAGCGGTCGGCCGCGCAGCGCGCCGAGTGCGAACACGCCCACGCACAACGAGGCCGCGCCGATGGCCAGCCGCCGGCCCAGCGTGTCGAGCTCCTGCTGCAACTGCGTGCGTGGTGCTTCTGCGGCCTGCGCCAGTTGGCGAATGCGGCCGAGCGCCGCACGTTCCGCCGTGGCCACCACCACCGCCCGGCCGGCACCGCCCGACACCACCGTGCCGAGGAAGACCATGTTGCGCCGCTCGCCCAGCGGGGCGGCCTCGGGCAGCGATGCCACGGGCTCCTTGCGAACCGGCAGGCTCTCGCCCGTCAGCGCGGCCTCGTTGGTGGCCAGACGGTGGGCTTGCACGACGCGGGCGTCGGCCGCCACCGGCTCGCCCGGCTTGAGCACCAGCACGTCACCCGCGACCACCTCGCGGGCGTCGATCGTGACCTCGGCAGCGTCGCGCAGCACGGTGGTCTGTCGCGGGGACATCTTGCGCAGGCTGGAGACGGTTTCTTCGGCACGCCGCTCGGTGACGAAGCCCAGCGTGGCGTTGGCGGCCAGCACCGCGCCGATCGCGCCGGCATCTGCGAACGCGCGAGTCGCCAGCGCCAGTGCGGCCGAGCCGCCGAGCAGTGCCACCGGCACCGATTTGATCTGGTCGAGCAGGATCTCCGACGCGCTGCGGCCGGTGATGTCGCGGATCTCGTTCGCTCCGTCGCGGGCCAGGCGCACGCGTGCGTCTGCCGAGTTCAGGCCGCGTTCCACGTCGATGGGCTGCGCGCCACCGAGATCGGCCAACAGCCGGTCGATTGGCGTGCTGTGCGGTGTCTGGGCCTGCACGCCGGGCAATGCCACGCGCGCAGCGGGACGTTGCGGCGCAGGTTCATCGGTCCGGGTGGTGCGCTGCGCTGTTGTTCGGGGCGGCACGGGCGGGGCGGGACGGCGACCGCCTTGCGCCGTGGTGTGTGCCGTGGTGTGTGCCGCGACTTGCGCAGACAGCCAGTCCGCCCAAAACGCCTCGTGGCGCTGCGGCGTCAGCGGCACGCGCACCGATCCGGTGTTCAGCCCGATGTGCAGGTTGTTGACGCTCGCGCTGCGTATCCGATCCGCGAGTGCAGGGTTGTGCATCAACCCGCGTACGCGCACCCGGGCCCAGCGATGGCTGCACGAGGTGACGACGGCATGGCTTTCGGTCACGGAAATTTCCTGTTTGCAGACTAGGCCGGGCATGTGACGAACGCATGACACCCGCAAGCCCCACCACGCACCGGGTTCGGTTGGGCATCACGCTCGTTTCGGCGCAAACTCGACCGGACGTCGCACTGTTTGCGGTGCCGTTGATCCGAGGCCGCATGACCACCGCACCGACACTCCGCAACGAGACCTCCGCCGACCGTGCGGACACGCATCCCGTGCTGGCCAAGGCCAGCGACACGGCCGAGGCAGTGCGCCAGCAGCTTCGCACCGCGGGCCGCTCGGACTGGGAACTGGTGTGCGTGATCGGCGACGACGGGTGCCTGATGGGCACGCTGACCGCGGCCGAACTGCTCGTGCTGCCCGCCGACACGCCCTTGGGCAGCGCACTGCAGCCGGACGGACCGCACGTGCCGACCGACATCGATCAGGAAAAGATGGCATCGATCGCGCTGCACCGCGGCGTGGCCGCCATGCCGGTGGTCGACGCTGCCGGCCGCCTGGTCGGCGTTGTCGGGTCGACGGTGATGATGGACATCCTGCGCCGCGAGCATGTGGAAGACCTGCACCGCTTGGCGGGCATCACCAGCGAGTCGGCAGATGCGCGCAACGCGCTCGAAGAGCCGCCGCTGCGCCGCGTTCGCCACCGGCTGCCCTGGCTGGTGGTCGGCCTGGGTGGAAGCATGGTGGCCACCTTCATCGTGGCGCGTTTCGAGACGACCTTGGCCGCCAAGCCGGAGATCGCTTTTTTCGTGCCGGGTCTCGTCTACCTGGCCGACGCCATCGGCACGCAGAGCGAGGCCGTCGCGGTGCGCGGGCTGTCTCTCAGTCATGTCGGCATCGGCCGCCTGATCGGCAGTGAACTGCGCACCGGTTTGTTGATTGGGCTCGTGCTGGCGCTGCTGGCGTTCCCGATGATCTGGCTCGTGTTCGGCGAGCCGCGGCTGGCCGCCGCAGTCAGCCTGGCGCTGGCCGGCGCGAGCATCGTCGCCTCGGTGCTCGGGCTGGTGCTGCCGTGGCTGCTGGCCCGCATCGGATCCGACCCGGCTTACGGCAGCGGGCCGCTTGCGACGATCATTCAGGACGTGCTGAGCCTGCTGATCTATTTCGGCAGCGTCTCCTTCATCGTGCTGTGAGACGGCACCGATGCCGCTGCTGCTCGACCGCTGAGGGCAGCGCAATGCCAAGCGGCTCGGCCAGCTCGGACACCGATGCCGGCCTGCGGCTCAGGCGGTCAGGCCTGCCGCGGCAGCGCGCATCGGCCAGCGCAAAGAAAACATGCGGTAGAGACGCACGGTGTCTGTGATCGTGTGCATCTCAATGGGTCGCCGGGTCGAAGAAGCGACGAGACAGACCGTCCCGCCCGGGATAGAACTTGAAGAAGGGCCTGGCCTGGTCGATGGTTCGGGCCACTGGTGGATGGTCCATCAAGCGTTCGAAATAGGCCGCCAAGCGCACATGCTGCGGCGACAGCGGGACGTAGGTCACGGCATAGAACAAAGCTGGCGCTGCGGCGCAGTCGGCCATGCTGAACGCTTCGCCACTTGCCCAGGTTCGCCCTTCGAGGTGGCGGTCGATGAACGCATAGGCGGACGACAGGCCCTCTCGCGCTCGGGCCACGCCGCTTGCGTCGCGATCACCCTCTGGCCGCAGACGGTCAGCGGTGAGCGCCTGCATCGGTGTCATCACGTACAGGTCGAAGAGGCGGTCCCACAACCGCACATCGAGCGCAGCGTCCAGGTCATGCGGGATGAGCGTGCGGTCGCTGCGTGCATGGTGGCGCTGCAGATGTTCGATGATGATGCTCGTCTCGGGGACGGGCCGGCCCTGGTCCACCAGCAACGGCATCTTGCCCATGGGCCACAACGCCAGGTGCGCCGCGCGCTGTGCGGGGTCACCCAGATCGAGCAGCCGCTTGTCGACCTCAACGCCCAACACGTCAATCGCGATCAGCACCTTGTGGCAGCAGGACGAGAGCGGATGGTAGTGCAGCGTCAGAGCAGCCATGAGGCCTCCTATGGTTTCCACAGCTGGAAAATATGGGTGCGGCGACTCGCCGAGTCGAGGCGAAAGCCTCGATGGCCTCGCCTGCCCTCGCGAGCGGGTCAACTCGACCGTCGAGCGCCTGCGCCTGAGACACGAAAAAAGCCCTGGAGCGCTTGTTCTCCAGGGCTTTCGAGACACCCGTGGACCTCACGGGGTATCTGGAGACATGTGGTTGGTGGAGAGGAGGAGGATCGAACTCCCGACCTCCGCATTGCGAACGCGGCGCTCTCCCAGCTGAGCTACCCCCCCAACAATCGACGCGAGTTTAGCAAATGGGACGGGGGATTCGGGCCGGTTCCTGGCGGGCGGCCTGAACTGAATCCTGCCTGACTGGCGATCTGAGCCAGCCGCAGCACGGCGGGTGCGATGCGGGCGCGACGCGGGTGCAACGCAGGTGCGATTGCCGACCGCTTCGCAGCGGCGTAGCATCGTGCGGCATGGCCCGAGTCAGCTTCACCCAGCAACTGCGGCGTTTCACCGAGACGCCCGAGTTCGACACCGACGCCCCCACGCTGCGCAAGGCGCTGGACGCGGCGTTCGCGATCAACCCGGTGTTGCGGGGCTATGTGCTGGACGACCAAGACCATCTGCGCGCCAACGTCGTGGTGTTCATCGACGGCAAGCGCAGCACCGATCGCGTGTTGCTGGACGACGCGCTGCGCGCGGACAGCCAGGTGCATGTGTTGCAGGCATTGTCTGGCGGATGACGGGAGAGCATCGATGACGGATCGCGCTTGGGTGGCCACCCGCAAGGGGCTGTTCGAACTTCAACAATGTGCTGGCAGTTGGCACATCGCCAACGTCAGTTTCTTGGGCGAACCAGTCAGCATGGTGCTGCCGCCTGCGGGCTCCGGCCGCATGTTCGCTGCGCTGAACCTCGGGCATTTCGGCGTCAAGGTGCATGCGTCCGATGACGCCGGCCGCACCTGGACTGAGGTGGCCACGCCCGCCTACCCCGAGCAGCCGCCGGAAGCAACCGGCATGGCGTGGAAGCTGGCGCAGATCTGGTCGATGGAGACGGCCGGCGATGTGCTGTGGGCCGGCACCTTGCCCGGCGGGCTGTTCCGGTCAGACGACGGCGGCAAGTCATGGCAACTCAACCTGCCGTTGTGGATGCGACCCGAGCGGGCCGAGTGGTTCGGTGGCGGCTACGACATGCCCGGCATCCACTCGATCTGCGCACATCCCGTGCGTGCTGGCGAGATGCTGGTGGGCGTGAGTTGTGGCGGCGTCTGGGTGACACGGGACGACGGCGCGAACTGGGCGCTGCAAGCCAGCGGCATGCGCGCTGCCTACCTGCCGCCCGACCAGGCCGACAACCCCAACACGCAGGACCCGCACCGCATCGTGCGCAACGCCGTGCGGCCCGACGTGCTCTGGTGCCAGCACCACAACGGCATCTTTCGCTCGGCCGACAACGCCGCCTCGTGGCAGGAAATCTCCCCCGCGACCGCGTCCACCTTCGGCTTCGCGGTGGCGGTTCATCCAGCGGACGCCGACACCGCCTGGTTCGTGCCGGCGGTCGCCGACCAGCAGCGCGTGCCGGTGAACGGGGCGCTGGTGGTGAACCGCACCCGCGACGGTGGCCGCAGCGTCGAGCCGCTGACCTCCGGCCTGCCCGAGCGCGACTGCTACGACCTGATTTACCGGCACGGCCTGGCGGTGGCCGAAGACGGACGCGCCCTGTTGATGGGCAGCACCACCGGCGGCCTGTGGGCCAGCACCAACGGTGGCGATCGGTGGCAAGCCGTGCCTGCGCATCTGCCCCCGATCTACGCGGTGCGCTTCGGGTAGTGCGTCAGTCGGGTTCGATCGCCGCGGCGGTGCGCCGCACACCGTGCCGGACACCGTCGACGCTGTAGACCAGCAACGCGAGCCAGATCAAGCCGAAGCCGACCCCGCGCGCCGCGGCAAATGGCTCGTGAAACAGCCACACGCCCAGCACGAACTGGATGCTCGGCCCGAGGTACTGAAGCAGGCCCAGCGTGCTCATCGGAATGCGCCGTGCCCCCGCCGCGAACAGCAGCAGCGGAATCGCGGTGACGGGGCCGATGCCGATCAGCAAGGCATTCGTCAGCGCGCTCGCTTCACCGGCAACGGGAAAGCTGGCCACGCCCTTCAGCGCGCCCCAGATCGCCACGGCGGTTGCCAGCGGGGCCAGCAGCATCGTCTCCAGCGTCAGGCCTTCAAGCGCGCCGAGTGGTGCCGTCTTGCGCATCAGGCCGTAGCCGCCGAAGCTGCAGGCCAGCACGAGCGCAATCCAGGGAACCCGACCGCCCTGCACAGCGAGCCACAGCACACCGAAACCGGCCAGCGCCACCGCCATCCACTGCACCGCACGCAGGCGCTCATGCAGCACCGTGTAGCCGAGCAAGACGTTGATCAGCGGCGTGATGAAGTATCCCAGGCTGGCCTCGATCACGTGGCCGTTGGTGACGGCCCAGATGTAGGTCAGCCAGTTGACCGACAGCAGCAAGGCGCTGACCGCAAACGCGCCGAGCACCCTGGGCTGCCGCCGTGCCTGTGCCAGCCACGCCCACTGCCTGCGCGCGCTCAGCACGACCATCACGAAGACCAGCGACCAGACGACCCGGTGCACCAGGATCTCCAGTGGGGCAATGTCGGCCAGCAGTTTGAAGTAGATCGGGAACAGTCCCCAGCAGATGTAGGCGAGGGCGGCGCTGAGAATTCCTTTGTGCATGCAGGAGCGGGGAACGTGCCCCGATGAGTCGATGCCGATTGTCGAACACGCCCCGCGTCGCCGCAGCCACGAAGGTGACGGCGTGCACAAATGCACATTCACTTGCAGAGTGTGGTTTGGCAAGCACGAAAACATCCCAAAGCTTGGGGGGAGCACCCATGCGAGGGAGTGATTTGTCATGACCCGCTGCGCAAAATGTGCAGGAGCGTCGGGTTATTCCAACCAGCGCGATTGCCTCGCAGAATTCTGTTTCGGCGCGGCCAAGGAGTCGTCATGCCGCACACCATCAATGTCGGGGCCCGTTCCCTCTTCGTCACCGTCACCGCCTGGGTGTTCATCGCCCTGGGCTTGCTGGCGATCGTGTCGACACTGGTGCAAAACGCCACCACCGCCAGCCTGTTGCCCGGTTTGACGGTGGCGGGCAGCACGCAGCCCCTGCCCCTGGTGACGGGGTTCCTGATCGGCTACCTGCCCTGGGTCGTCGGCGCGGGCCTCCTGATGTCGCTGGCCACGCTGGCCTCGGCAATCGGCTTGCTGATGCGCCTGGACTGGGCGCGCCGCGTCTTCATCGGCATGCTGGTGGTCGCCATCGTCGCCAACCTGGCGGGCCTGTGGCTGCAGCAGGAAGTGGTTCAGTCGGTGGTGGCCAGCACGCTGCTGACCAGCGTGCCGGTGCCGGCGCAGATGCTGGGCGTGTTCGGCGGCTTCGTCACTGCCGCGCGCGTGATGGCGGTGCTGATGACGCTGGGCACCTGTACGATCCTCGGATGGATCAT
>JANNEI010000301.1:0-4565 GCA_031378565.1 Burkholderiales bacterium | reverse complement strand
GTGGGCGACTCGCGCGGCTACCGGATGCGCGCCGGCCGCCTGACGCAGATCACGCACGACCACTCATTGCTGCAAGAGCAGATCGACGCCGGGCTGATCACCGCCGAGCAGGCTGCGTTCTCGGCCAACAAGAACCTGGTGACGCGCGCGGTCGGGGTCGAGGACACCGTCTTGCTGGAAACCCACCTGCACGAAGTGGTGCCAGGCGACCTGTACCTGCTGTGCTCGGACGGGCTGTCGGACATGCTCGACGACGAGAGCATTTCGCAGTTGTTGCAGGCGTGCGACTCGCTCGACGAGGCCGCCGCCGCGTTGATCGACGCGGCCAACGACGCTGGTGGGAAAGACAATATTTCGGTGATACTGGCGCGCGTACGCGGCAGCAGCGGCTCCGCCCGGTCGTGGTGGCCGTTCCGCCGCTGAGCGGGACAACAGACGGCTTCGCGTCACGGCGAAGCGACCTATAAAACAGATTCGAGGTCAAGCATGGGCAAACTGGTCGTATCGCTCGACGGTGTGGTGATCAAGGAAGTGCAAGTCACCAAGGACAAGACAACGCTTGGCCGTCGGCCCTACAACGACATCGTGATCGACAACCTGGCCGTCAGCGGCGAGCACGCCGTGCTGCAGATGGTGGGCTCCGATGTGTTCATCGAAGATCTCAACAGCACCAACGGCACCTACATCAACGGCAAGGCCGTCAAGAAGCAACTGCTCGCGCACAACGACACCGTCGAGATCGGCAAGTACAAGATCAAGTACATGGTCGACGACGGGGTCGATTACGAGAAGACGATGATCATGAAGCCCGGCACCCTGCCCGCAGGTGCCGCCCAAGGCTATTCGCCGACGGTCGGTTTCGGGCCGGCATCGGGTTTCGGGGCCTTGGGTGCATCGACCACCGCCGCCACCATCAAGGTGCTCAACGGTGCCGCGGCGGGGCGCGAAGTTCACCTGACCAAGGTCGTCACCACCGTCGGCAAGCCTGGCGTGCAAGTGGCGTCGATCACCAAGCGGCCGGGCGGCTATGTGCTGGCTCACGTCGAGGGCGGCTTGCGGCCCACGGTCAACGGCAACCCGCTGATCGGTGAAACCGTGAGCCTGAAGAACGGCGACGTGATCGAACTGGCCGGCACCCAGATGCAGTTCGTTCACAGCTGACGCCGGCTGGGCCGAGCGGCCGGTGCGCAACCACTCGTCCGCTGAACACCTGCCGTGTCCCTGAGCCGGCGAACCCTCACCGCACGCTGGGTGCGCTTCGGTCTGTTGCTGGTTCCCTTGCTGCTCGCCCTGCTGCATGCCAGCGGCGTGTGGCCAATCGGCTTCGTCACGCAACTCGACCTCGCCATCGATGACGCGCGCCTGCGTCTGAGCGTGCCGAACACGCTGGACCCTCGCGTTGTGATCGTCGACATCGACGAGCCCGCCATGCAGGAGATCGGCCGCTGGCCCTGGGGCCGCGACCGCATGGCCGCGCTGACCGACGAACTGTTCGTGCGCCAGGGTGCTGCCGTGGTGGGCTTCGACCTGGTGTTCGCCGAGGCCGACAGCAGCTCCGGCCTGCCGGCACTGGAGCGGCTGGCGGCCACCGACCCGGTGCTCGCCAACCGCCTGCCGGCGTGGCGCAGCGCGCTGGACAACGACGAGCGGTTCGCCCGCGCGCTGGCCGGCCGTGCCGCCGTGCTGGGGTTTCACTTCACCAGCGACCGCGGCGCGCATCGCAGTGGCAGCCTGCCCGCACCGGTGTTCGACGCGCGGGTACTTGGCGGCCGCCCGATCCGCTTCACCGAATGGAACGGCTACGCGGCCAACCTGCCCCGACTGGCGCAGGCTGCGCCCAGTGCGGGCTTCTTCAATTCCCTGCCCGACGCCGATGGTGTGGTCAGGGCGATGCCGCTGATCGCTGCGCATGCAGGCCGGCACTATGAAACGCTGGCGCTGGCCATGTTCCGCCGGCACACCGGGCAGCCGCAGGTGGAGCCGGGGTTCCCGCCCGAGGGCTGGCTGCCCAGCGGATATTCCGGCTTGGAGAGCATCCAGTTGCTCCAGGGGCCGAACCGGCTGGCCGTGCCGGTCGACGAGCGCGTGGCCGTGCGGGTGCCGTACCGCGGGGCGGGCGGCCCGCGCGGCGGGTCGTTTCGCTATGTCAGCGCGGCCGACCTGTTGCAGGGCCGCCTGGCCGCCGGTCAGCTGTCCGGCGCGCTGGTGCTGGTGGGCTCATCGGCACCGGGCTTGTTCGACATCCGCAGCACCCCGCTCGGCCGCGCCTACCCCGGGGTCGAAGTGCATGCCAACTTGCTTTCGGGGCTGCTCGACGGGCACCTGCCCGTGCAGCCCGACTGGGCCCGCGGTTACGAGGTCGCGTTGCTGGTGCTGACGGCGCTGGCGATGGCCGTGCTGCTGACCCGCCTGCGCGCCGTGCCGCAAGTGCTCGCCATGCTGGCGCTCACCGCGGCGCTGGTCGGGTTCAACCTGTGGCTGTACGCCGCCCGCGCCCTGGTGCTGCCGCTGGCGTCGGCGCTGCTGATGCTGGCGCTGGTGTACGTCGGCGCGATGAGCTGGGGCTACCTGCGCGAGAGCCGCACGCGTCGCTTGCTGACCCGACTGTTCGGCACCTACGTGTCGCCCGAGCGGGTGCGCGAAATGGCGCGCGACCCCGAGCGCTACACCATGCAGGCCGAGAACCGCGAACTCAGCGTGATGTTCTGCGACATGCGCAACTTCACCCAGGTGTCAGAGAGCCTGTCGCCGCAAGCGCTGCGCGAACTTGTGAACCGGTTCTTCTCGGCCATGACGACGGTGATCGGCGCACACCGCGGCACGCTGGACAAATACATCGGCGACGCCCTGATGGCGTTCTGGGGCGCGCCGCTGGACGACCCGCTGCACGCCGAACGGGCGGTGCGCGCCGCCCAGGAGATGGTGCGGCAACTGGCACCGCTGAACGCCGACCTGCGCAGCGCGGGCCTGCCGCCGATGGGCGTGGGCATCGGCGTCAACAGCGGCCTGGTGTGCGTGGGCGACATGGGCTCGGACGCGCGCCGCAGCTACACCGTGATGGGCGACGCGGTCAACCTGGCGTCGCGCATCGAGGCATTGACGCGCCACTACGGGGTCGACATCCTGGTCGGCGAAGCCACCCGGCGTGCCGCCGCAGACGCGTTTCGCTGGGTCGAGGTGGACCGCGTGCGCGTCAAGGGCAAGCAGCAATGTGTGACGCTTTTCACGCCGCTGAACGACGCCGCGCCGAGCGGGGACTCGTCCGACGAGGAAGTGCGACTTTGGGCGCTTGCGCTGGCGGCTTGCCGGCTTCAACATTGGGACGATGCAGAAAGCCATTTGCACGATCTCCACGACCTGTGCGCTCGCCACGCGCCGCACGGGGCGTCCGGCCTGAGCACACTGCACCGCCAACTGGCGCAGCGCATTCAGCACCACCGACTTCACCCGCCGCCGCCCGATTGGGACGGGTCTCACACCTTCGACACCAAATGATCATCCGCGTGCTGGGCTGCTCCGGTGCCATCGCTGCCGGTTGCAAGACCACCTCCTTCTTGCTCGACGAAACCCTGCTCGTCGACGCTGGCACCGGCGTGGGCGACCTGACGTTGGACGAGTTGGCGCGCATCGACGACATCCTGATCAGCCACTCGCACCTCGACCACGTGCTGTCCATCGGCCTGCTGGCCGACAGCGTGCTGCGCGCGCGAGCGGCCGGCGGTCGCAAGCCGATCACCGTGCACGCCCTGCCCGAAACGCTGGCCGCCTTGCGCACCCACATCTTCAACGGCGTGATCTGGCCCGACTTCACGCGCCTGCCCAGCGCCGATGCGCCAGTGCTCGACCTGAAGCCATTCGCCATCGGCCAGGTCCTGCAGTTCGCCGGCTGCCGGGTCGAGGTGCTGGAGGCGGTGCACACCGTGCCGGCGGTCGGTTTTGCGGTCGAGGCCGACCCTGCCGCCGGCTGGTGGGTGTTCACTGGCGACACCGGCCCCAACCCTGCGCTGTGGGAGCGCCTGGCTGGACGAAAGGTGGCGCACCTGGTGATCGAGACCGCCTTCAGCGACGACGAAAGACAGCTCGCCCGCATCAGCCGCCATCTGTGCCCGGCGGCGCTGCGCCATGAACTGGCGCAGCTGGCCGGCAGCGTGCAGGTGCACATCACCCACATCACGCCAGGCGAAGTGGCCGCGGTGATGGCCGAAATCGCCCGGTTCGACACCCCGCACCGCATCAAGGCGCTGCAAGCGGGCGACCAGATCACGCTGTCGTCGTGACGCTTTGCGTCAGTGGCCGAAGTCACCGACCCATGTCCTCAACCAAATTGTGACTGTTCGCGTCAGTCGGCGATCGAAAGCCGGTGGGATTCAGCGCTGAAATGGCTGGCACGCGGTCTGCAAACAGGTCGTTCGCCCAGCCGACCATTCACCCCCGTAGGAGCTACCCATGAAACGTGTTCAACAAGGTTTTACGCTGATCGAATTGATGATCGTCGTCGCGATCATCGGCATTCTGGCCGCCGTGGCATTGCCGGCGTACCAGGACTACACCAAGCGCGCCAAGGT
>JANNEI010000214.1:0-2122 GCA_031378565.1 Burkholderiales bacterium | reverse complement strand
TCGCCGTCGAGCTGCCGAAATGGGCGAGCCTCGCGCGGGAGATGCGGATCGAAGCCGACTGACGGTGCCAGCCCGGGCGCGCGGTTGGATATCGACGAAGCGACGTAGTCGGCCCTGCGAACTTCATCCCCACCCCGCGGCAATGACCGGCACGAGTGCAAACCGCCCTGACTCGCACCGTCGATCTCGTTGCCCATCGGTACGCGGAGCAGTTCGCAGTACGTTGCCGAGGCATGCCGCATACAACGCCACCTGCGAGAAGGCCAAAAGAAGGGCCGCCAGCCCCTTGGCGGCGATCGCCCGCAGCAGCCAGCGGATGTTGAACCCCGCCGCGCACAGCACCGCGTGCAGCGCATCGCCACTGCTGCCGCCGAGCCAGCAGCGGTCCATCCGGTGGTTGCTCTTGGTGTGAACGATGGCCGGCTCGATCGCCTGGCCCGCTTGAGCCAACGTCGCTGCTGTCTGTCCAGTGACTTGAACTTGCCCCTGTGTCTCCGTCATACAGGTTGCCGGGGAAGGAACGCGCGCCCACCATCAAGCGCGATGGCCTTCTATTGCACCGTGGTCTCAACGATGTCATCTCGAACTCGGTCTTCTTTACCGCGCCCATGGACACCGATGCTTCGATGGTGGACTTGAGCAACTGCTCGACACCGGCCTCAACCAGCACCCGGCGAAAGCGGCCGATGCGTACTCGCCGGCCGCGACCTTTGCCCTCACGGCCTCGGCCATCTCGTTGGGCAGGGTGATGCTGAACTGTTGTGTCGAGCGCATATCGATCCTGGTGGGCTCTAGTAAAAATGTGCGAGCCAGGATGTGCTTCACGGCCTGCAGCTTGGCTTTCTCCGTGAGGGCAGCGACGTGCGCTTCAAAGCCAGCCAGCTGGTCAGTGAGCTGGTGCGATCTGACTGACGGTGTGCAGTGGCGGCAGGGCAGGGTCTGATTCTTGGGTGCTGCCGTCGCGTGCTCAGGCCGACGTTGCCGACGGCATGGCGACAGCGGCGATGTCGACGCACGTCACGTGCAGGTGGAGGCGCGCCGGGTATCGCGGTAGCGAGATGGCCCGCGCTCGTCGCGCGTGGGCTTGTCCAAGAAGACGTGTTTCCGGTGGGAGCGGCAATGCGCGAACCGACCCCATGGCCCTCTATCCATGTCACCGGCTGGCGTCTCCCAACCCGATCGGTGCCGGTACAAGGTTGACGATTCGCGTGAAGAGCGCGCGGTAGTCCGCTTCTGGCTCGTGGCCCTGCCCGGCCAGCGGGTCGCGGTTGGCACCGAACGCCTCGTCGATCTCCACCCAATCGTCATCGGTCAGCACCTGTTCGGCGAGTGGCAGGATGTGCTGCTCTTCGGTCGCCATGTGAGCGAGGTAGAAGCTCACATAACGCTCGGCGGCGTCCTCGAAAGCCTGTCGGCGTGACTCGCCCATCATCTCGAAACCAAGCAGCGAGTGTTCGAGGTCGCGGATGCTGCGTTCGCCGCTGGCGTGATCGCTGTCGAGACCGTCCAGCACATCGCGCGCCAGTGGTGTGCGCGCTCGCAGCCTGGGGAACAGCAACTCGGTTTCCTTGCGGTGGTGTCGTTGCTCGGGAAACTCGTCGACATAGAACAACATTGCCCGCAGGGCGGTGAAGTCGGGCAGCGTGCCTTGCCTGCGGTGCTGGGCCAGCAGCAACAGAATCGACCGCAGCATGGCCGAAAGGGCGGCGTGCTCTTCCCGGATGATTCGCGTGGCGGCGTGTGTCATGTCAGATGCATTGCAAGGTCTCGCCCGGGCGGTTCAGTGCGAGAAGGATCCCGATCATTCGGCGAACGTGTGTGTCACCCATCACGCGAGGGTCCACGCAATCCGTGCAGTGAGGCTTGCGCTGCATCAAGAATGCGAGCGGTGGGATCGTTTCGAGTAGGTCGTCCGATTGCACTTGTTCCGCCTCCACCACCGCCCTCACCGCCCTCACGGGATCATCGCGCTCCACGCGCATCAACCGGCCTTACCGTCCAGGCGAGGGCGGGTCAGCACGGGCCAGTAGCGCAGCGCAAAAAGCCCGAACCCCGCCGACCAGAGCGCCGCCGAGCCGACGACGGCCTGCATCGCCCACGCCGGTGCCATCAGTGGCAAGCC
>JANNEI010000153.1:0-1752 GCA_031378565.1 Burkholderiales bacterium | reverse complement strand
TTCATCGCCGACCCCGCAGTGGGATGCGGGCGCATCAACCACCGCTCGGCCGACGCAGCCTACCGCGCCGCAGACAAGAGCGCGTTCTACGGCGACGTGCCCGACGCGGCCTTCCAGGCGTTTGCCAACCTGCTCACACCCGACGAGCCGATCCAGGGCTTCACGACGCCGGCGCTGCTGACGGTTGCGAAATGGGGCAGCGTTCCGCGTGCCTACATTCGCTGCACGGCGGATCGGGCCATCCCCATCGACGTGCAGGATTCGATGATTGCCGACGCCGACGCATTCACGCCGAACAATCCGTTCGCTGTGAAAACGCTGACGACAAGCCACTCGCCGTTCGCCTCCGACCCGGCGGCGCTGGTGACCGAACTGGTGTCGCTCGTTTGAGCGGCGGCAGCTGCACCAGCCCCGCAACCTGACGCCGCGATGTCAATGAATGCGCCCCTGGTTTGGGAAAGCGGCACCAGCCGCATCCCGTTTTCGGCCTACACCGACGAGGCGCTGCACCGCAAGGAGCTCGACCGCTTCTTCTACCGCGCTCACTGGTGCTACGTCGGGCTGGAGGCCGAGATTCCGAACGCCGGTGACTTCAAGCGCACGGCGGTCGGCGAGCGCTCGGTGATCCTGGCGCGCGACGCGCAGGGTGGCGTCAACGTGGTCGAAAACGTCTGCGCGCACCGCGGCATGCAGTTCTGCCGCGAGCGCCACGGCAACAAGAAAGAGTTCGTCTGCCCGTACCACCAGTGGAACTACACGCTGAAGGGCGACCTGCAAGGGGTGCCGTTTCGGCGCGGTGTCAAGCAGGACGGCCGCGTGGTGGGCGGCATGCCGGCGGACTTCAAGACCGAAGACCACGGGCTGACCAAGCTCAAGGTCGCCACGCGTGGCGGCGTGGTGTTCGCGTCGTTCGACCACGAGGTCGAGTCGCTCGAAGACTTCATGGGGCCGGCGGTGCTGGGCTACTTCGACCGCCTGTTCAACGGCCGCGAACTCACCATCCTGGGCTACAACCGGCAGCGCATTCCGGGCAACTGGAAATTGATGCAGGAGAACATCAAGGACCCGTACCACCCCGGCCTGCTGCACACCTGGTTCGTGACCTTCGGGCTCTGGCGGGCCGACAACAAGTCGGCGTTGGTGATGGATGCCCACCACCGCCACGCCGCGATGATCTCGACCCGCGGCCAGGCGGGCAAGGCCGCCGAGGTGACGCAGGTGTCGAGCTTCAAGGAGGGCATGCAACTGCACGACCCGCGCTTTCTCGACATCGTGCCCGAGGCCTGGTGGGGCGGCCCGACCGCGGTCATGACCACGCTGTTCCCGAGCGTGATTCTTCAGCAACAGGTCAACAGCGTGTCGACGCGGCAGATCCTGCCCGACGGCCACGGCGCCTTCGATTTCGTCTGGACGCATTTCGGCTTTGCCGACGACAGCGCCGAGATGACGCAGCGCCGCCTGCGCCAGGCGAATCTGTTCGGGCCGGCGGGCTTCGTGTCGGCTGACGACGGCGAGGTCATCGAGTTTTCGCAGCGCGGTTTCGAGCAGAAGCCGGCGCACCGGATGCTGGTCGAACTGGGCGGCCGCGAGGTCGAGAACACCGACCACATGGTGACCGAGACGCTGATCCGCGGCATGTACCGCTACTGGCGCGAGGTGTTGGAAGCGTGAACCTTCAGTTTCTGGTCTACCTCGCGCTGACCCAGTTGTATGCCGCCTACGCGGCAGCGGTCGACTCTGGCCACTGGGACC
>JANNEI010000148.1:0-6472 GCA_031378565.1 Burkholderiales bacterium | reverse complement strand
TTCAGGGCGAGGTGCAGTTCGCGCGGCTCGGCCTGGCCATCATCGACGAGCAGCACCGCTTCGGCGTGGCGCAGCGGCTGGCGCTGCGCGACAAGCTGGAAGCCGACCGCACAACGGACGAGGCTGCGCTGGAGCCGCACCTGCTAATGATGAGCGCCACGCCGATCCCGCGCACGCTGGCGATGACGGTGTTTGCCGACCTCGACATCAGCACCATCGACGAGCTGCCGCCGGGGCGCACGCCGATCGTCACCAAGGTGTTTGCCGACGGCAAGCGAGACGCGGTGATCGCGCGCATCCGCGGTGAGGCGGCGCAGGGCCGGCAGATCTACTGGGTGTGCCCGCTGATCGAGGAGAGCGAGCACCTCGACCTGCAAAACGCCACCGCCGCCCACGCGCAGTTGAGCCAGGCGCTGGCCGGCCACGCGGTGGGCCTGCTGCACGGCCGCATGTCGGGGGCCGAGAAGGCAGCGGTGATGGCGTTGTTCACGAGCGGCCAATTGGCGGTGCTGGTCAGCACCACGGTGATCGAGGTCGGTGTGGACGTGCCGAATGCCAGCCTGATGGTGATCGAGCACGCCGAACGTTTCGGCCTGTCGCAACTGCACCAGTTGCGCGGCCGGGTGGGGCGCGGCACGGTGGCCAGCGTCTGCGTGCTGCTGTACAGCGGCCCGCTCAGCGACACCGGCAAGTCGCGGCTGAAGGCGATGGCGCAAACCAACGACGGTTTCGAGATCGCGCGGCGCGACCTGGAAATTCGCGGGCCGGGCGAGTTCCTCGGCGCACGTCAGTCGGGTGCCGACCTGCTGCGCTTTGCCGACCTGAATCAAGACCTGGCCCTGGTGCACCAGGCGCGCGCCGCAGCCGAGGTGATGCTGCGGCAGCACCGCGCTGCTGCCGAGCGCCACGTGGCGCGCTGGCTGGGCAGCAGGGCGGACTACCTGAAGGCGTGATGGCCGCGCTGCGAACGTTGCGGTAAATCGGTGAGTGTTCCGAGTTTTCACCTTTCCCCAACCCTCCCCGTCGAGGGGAGGGAGCCGATCGCGACAATCGCGCCATGACATTGACCGAACTCCGCTACATCGTTGCCGTCGCCCGGGAAAGGCATTTCGGTCGCGCTGCCGAAGCCTGCTTCGTCTCCCAACCCACCCTCAGCGTGGCGATCAAGAAGCTGGAGGAAGAGCTGGACGTGAAGCTGTTCGAACGCGGCGCGCTCGAGGTCAGCGTGACGCCGCTGGGCGCGGAGATCGTGCGCCAGGCACAGACGGTGATCGAACAGGTGGCGGGGATCAAGGAAATCGCCAAGCGCGGAAACGATCCGGTGTCTGGCCCGCTGCGGCTGGGCGTCATCTACACCGTGGGGCCCTACCTGCTGCCCGATCTGGTCAAGCAGTCGATCGACCGCGTGCCGCAAATGCCGCTGGTCCTGCAAGAGAACTTCACCGCCAGACTGCTCGAGATGCTGCGCATCGGCGAGCTCGACGCGGCCATCCTGGCCGAACCCTTTCCCGACACCGGCCTGGCCGTGGCCCCGCTGTACGACGAGCCGTTCGTGGTGGCGGTTCCCAGGGCGCATCCGCTGGCCAAGCGCAAGCGCATCAGCGCCGAGGAGTTGAAGAAGGAAACCATGCTGCTGCTGGGCACCGGCCACTGCTTCCGGGACCACGTGCTGGAGGTGTGCCCGGAGTACGCCCGCTTTTCGAGCGATGCCGAGGGCATCCGCAAGAGCTTCGAGGGCTCGTCGCTGGAGACCATCAAGTACATGGTCGCCTCGGGCATGGGCGTGACCGTGGTGCCGCAACTCAGCGTCCCGAAAGAGGCCGACCGGCATGTCGTCTACGTGCCGTTTGCAGCCCCGGTGCCGACGCGGCGCGTGGTGCTGGCATGGCGGCGCACGTTCACGCGCTACGAAGCGATTGCGGCGCTGCGCAATTCCATCCACGCCTGCGAGCTCCGGGGCGTCTCGCGGCTGGTGCCTTCAGCGCCTTCCCGCTGAGATCACGCCAGGTCGAAGCGATCCAGGTTCATCACCTTGTTCCAGGCTGCGACAAAGTCACGCACGAACGACTGCTTCGAGTCGCTGCATGCATAGACCTCCGCGACGGCTCGGAGCTGGGAGTTCGAACCGAAGACGAGATCGACCACGGTACCCGTCCACTTGACCTCGCCCGAAGCCCGGTCAGACCCCACCAGCACACCTTCGGTCAGGGTCGGCATTGGCGGGGTGGTTTCCGGGTTGACGTTCATGTCGATCAGGCCGGTCTTCTCGGAACCACCGTCCGGCGACGCGCCTTTGGACGGGGTGGACGACGGGGTGGACGACCGCCACTTCGTGGACATGTCGAGCAGATTCACGAAGAAATCGTTCGTCAACGTCTCGGGCGTCTTGGTGAAGACGCCGTGTGCAGACCGTCCGAAGTTGGCATTCAGTGCGCGCATGCCACCGACCAGAACCGTCATCTCAGGGGCGGTCAGCGTCATCAGGTTGGCGCGATCCACCAGCAGCTCGGCCGCCGATCCGTCGTGTCCCTTGCGCAGGTAGTTTCGGAACCCGTCCGAGGTCGGCTCCAGTACGGCGAACGAGTCCACATCGGTCTGCTCCTGTGAAGCATCCGTGCGCCCCGGCGAGAAGGGAACCTTCACGTCGTGTCCGCCCTTCTTGGCCGCCGCCTCGACGGCTGCACAGCCGCCCAGCACGATCAAGTCGGCCAGCGAGACCTTCTTGCCGCCCGACTGTGCAGCGTTGAAGTCCTTCTGCACCGCTTCCAGTTTCTCGAGCACCTGCGCCAGTTCGACCGGCTGATTGACTTCCCAGAACTTCTGCGGTGCGAGGCGAATGCGCGCCCCGTTGGCCCCGCCGCGCTTGTCGGAGCCGCGGAAAGTTGCCGCTGAAGCCCAGGCCGTGTTGACCAGTTGGGAGACAGAGCAACCAGAAGCGAGAACTTTGGCCTTCAGGGCCGCAATGTCGTCCTCGCCGATCAAGGCATGGTCTACCGCCGGAACAGGGTCTTGCCACAGCAGCTCTTCCTTTGGCACCAGCGGGCCGAGGTAACGCGCGACCGGCCCCATGTCACGGTGCGTGAGCTTGTACCAGGCCCGGGCATAGACGTCCGCGAATTCCTGTGGATTCTGGTGAAAGCGCCTGGAAATCTTCTCGTAGGCCGGGTCCATCCGCAGAGACAGGTCGGTGGTGGCCATGAACGGCGCGTGCCGCTTCGACGGGTCATGTGCATCGGGCACGGTGCCCGCGCCAGCGCCGTCCTTGGGCTTCCACTGGTGCGCGCCGGCAGGGCTCTTCGTGAGTTCCCACTCGTAGCCGAACAGCGTGTCGAAGTAGCTGTTGTCCCACGTGGTCGGGGTGGGAGTCCATGCGCCTTCCAGGCCGCTGGTGATGGTGTGCGCGCCTTTGCCGCCGCCGAAGGTGTTTATCCAGCCGAAGCCTTGTTCCGCGATGTCGGCACCTTCGGGCTCGGGTCCGACGTACCGTTCAGGGTCAGCCGCGCCGTGGGTCTTGCCGAAAGTGTGGCCGCCCGCGCACAGGGCAACGGTTTCCTCGTCGTTCATCGCCATGCGGGCGAAGGTCTCGCGTATGTCGCGTGCCGCAGCGATGGGGTCCGGGTTGCCGTTGGGGCCTTGCGGGTTCACGTAGATCAGACCCATCTGAACGGCGCCCAGCGGGTTCGCGAGTTGACGGTCACCGGTGTAGCGCTTGTCTCCGAGCCACGTGTCTTCAGGGCCCCAGTAGATGTCCTCGCCTGGCTCCCAGACGTCCTCGCGCCCACCGCCAAAACCGAAGGTCTTGAACCCCATCGAATCCATCGCGACATTGCCAGTCAGAACAATCAGGTCAGCCCAGGAGAGTTTGCGGCCATATTTCTGCTTGATCGGCCACAGCAGGCGGCGCGCCTTGTCGAGGTTGCCGTTGTCCGGCCAGCTGTTGAGGGGCGCAAATCGCTGGGTGCCGAAGCCAGAGCCACCGCGACCATCGGCGATGCGGTAAGTGCCGGCGCTGTGCCAGGCCATGCGCACGAAGAACGGGCCGTAGTGACCGTAGTCTGCGGGCCACCAATCCTGTGAATCCGTCATCAAGGCGTGGAGATCCTTGACCACGGCGTGCAAGTCAAGGCTCTTGAACTCCTCAGCGTAGTTGAACTCCTTGCCCATGGGATTGGACCGCTCGGAGTGCTGCTCCAGGATCTTCAGGTTGAGCTGATTCGGCCACCAGTCTGCGTTCGTTCGGCCCCCAGCCACGGTGGGTTTGAGAGTGGCGCTGGGGAACGGACATTTTGTTTCGGTGGACATGGTTCTCTCCTTTGGATGGACGCGATCTTTTGACCGACCGAGTCTAGAGTTGGGGCACCGATCAATCAACGAAATATTTCCAATGGGGTCGATAGTGCGGCCCGACAAACGCACCGGGCCCGCCTGCGGCGAACTGTTCACGAGGCAATCGGCGATCAAACCGGTGTTGCAACCCCGACCCCGGCCCTTGCCCCGACACTTCGCTACAGTGTCGGTTCGCATTCACTGCACAGGAGTCTTCATGGCCAGGAAGAACAAGGACGTTCCGCCGACACGTGGTTCGCTGATCAACATCGGCATCAGCGAAGCCGACCGCGGTGCCATCGCGGCGGGCCTGAGCCACTTGCTGGCCGACACCTACACGCTGTACCTGACCACGCACAACTTCCACTGGAACGTGACCGGGCCGATGTTCAACACGCTGCACCTGATGTTCATGGCGCAGTACACCGAACTGTGGAACGCGGTCGACCCGGTGGCCGAGCGCATTCGCTCGCTGGGCCACGCGGCACCGGGCTCGTACGCGCAGTTCGTGGCGCTGGCGTCGATCAAGGACGCGCCCGCTTCGCCACCGAAGGCGCTCGAGATGGTGCGCATCCTGGTCGACGGTCACGAAGCCGTGGCGCGCACCGCACGCGGCATGTTCCCGCTGGCCGACAAGGCCGGCGACGAACCCACCGCCGACCTGCTGACCCAGCGATTGACGGTGCACGAGCAGACGGCCTGGATGCTGAGGTCGTTGCTCGAAGACTGAACTGCGAGGTCACATGCGCATCGCCATCCTCACCTTCGACGGCTTCAACGAACTCGACTCGTTCATCGCGCTCGGGCTGCTGAACCGCCTGAGCGGCTGGAAGGCCGAAATCACCAGTCCGACCACGCACGTCACCTCGATGGGCGGCGTGACGGTGCAGGCGCAGCAGCCGCTGGGGTTCGCCAACGAGGCCGACGCGGTGATCTTCGGCAGCGGCATCTACAGCCGCGCGATCGCGCAAAACAGCAGCCTGCTCGATCGGCTGCAGCTGGACCCGCTGCGTCAGATGATCGGCGCGCAGTGCTCGGGGGCGTTGCTGCTGGCGCGGCTGGGCCTGCTGGCCGACATGCCCGCCTGCACCGACCTGACCACCAAGCCCTGGCTGATCGAAGCCGGCGTGCGGGTCGAAGACGCCCCCTTCCACGCGCGCGGGCCCGTTGCCACGGCGGGCGGCTGCCTGGCCTCGCAATACCTGGCCGCGTGGATGATGGCGCGTGGGGCCGGCTACCCTGCCGCCGCCAAGGCGCTGCACTACGCCGCGCCGGTGGGCGAGAAGGACACTTACGTGGCGCGCCTGCTCGACATGGTGCGGCCGTTCATCGCGCCCGATTTGCCCGCTGCGTCGTAAGCAGTCAACGGTGCCGCCCACTGCCCTGCGAGGTGGGCGCACTTCAAAGGCGGGGCACAGCCTGATAATCGCGGGCTGTGCCCATGAAAGGGTCGGCGAAAGCCGCCCGCCGCCCCGATGTCCGCCGACCTGTCCACCCAGGTGCGCCGCCGCCGCACCTTTGCCATCATTTCCCACCCCGACGCCGGCAAGACCACGCTGACCGAGAAGCTGCTGCTGTTCTCGGGCGCAATCCAGATCGCCGGCTCGGTGAAGGCGCGCAAGGCGTCGCGCCACGCCACGTCGGACTGGATGGAAATCGAGAAGCAGCGTGGCATTTCGGTGGCGTCGAGCGTGATGCAGATGGAGTACCGCGACTGCGTCATCAACCTGCTGGACACGCCCGGCCACCAGGACTTTTCGGAGGACACCTACCGCGTGCTGACCGCCGTCGACGCGGCGCTGATGGTGATCGACGCGGCCAATGGCGTGGAGCCGCAGACGCGCCGGCTGCTGCAGGTTTGCCGCGCCCGCAACACACCGATCCTGACCTTCGTCAACAAGATGGACCGCGAGGTGAAAGACCCGCTGGTGCTGATGGACGAGATCGAGCGCGAGTTGGGCATGGAGGTGGTTCCGTTCACTTGGCCGGTCGGCATGGGCAAGCAGTTTCACGGCGTGATGGACCTGCGTGAAAAACAGATGCGCGTGTTCAGCGCCGGGCAAGACCGGGATCGGCACGACGATGAAATCCTGCTCGGCCTGGACAACCCGGCCTATGCCGGGCGTTTCGGCGTGCAGTACCAACA
>JANNEI010000126.1:0-8034 GCA_031378565.1 Burkholderiales bacterium | reverse complement strand
GTCGAACCCCAGCGCCGTCAGCGCCACCACCAACGGCTCGGTGCCGGGCAACTATTCGGTCGCAGTGCAGAAGCTGGCCAGCGTGCAGACACTGGCCACCGGCGTGTTCGCATCAACCACGACCAACCCCGGCGCGGGCGTGCTGAGCATTCGAGCGGGAACCTGGGGTGCCGGCCAAACCAGCTTCACGCCCAAGGCCGGCTCGAGCGCCACCAACATCACGGTGGCAGCGACCGACACGCTGACCACCGTGCGCGACAAGATCAACGCTGCCGGTGCGGGCGTGACCGCATTGATCATGACCGACGGCAGCGGCTCACGGCTGCTGCTGCGCTCCAGCACTACGGGTGCGGCCGACGCCTTCACCGCCTCGGGCATTGCCGCGCTCTCGTACACCGCGGCGAGCAAGGTGATGACGCAAACCCAGACCGCAGCCAACGCCGCGGCCACCGTCAACGGCCTGGCCGTGACCTCGCCGACCAACACGCTCGCCAACATCGTCGATGGCCTGACGCTGAACTTCAGCGCCGTCACCACCGGCCCGGTGAGCGTGGACGTGGTGACGGACAAGGAGGCGCTGAAGAAGACGCTGACCTCGTTTGCCGAGTCCTACAGCGCCATCATGAAAATGATCGCCACCGACACCAAGTACGACCCGGTCAGCCGCAAGGGCGGGCTCCTGCAAGGCGACAGCGCGGTGGTCGGGCTGCAGCGGCAACTGCGCGCCCTGGTGGGTGCAACCTCGGGCGCTTCGACCGCATTCACCCGCTTGTCGGACGCTGGCTTCCAGTTGCAGACCGACGGCTCGATGACAGTCAACGCAACCAAGCTCGACAACGCGCTGGCCAACCTGCCCGAGTTGAAGAAGGCGTTCTCGAACTCCAGCCTCACCGACCCGACGCTGGACGGTTTTGCCAAGCGCTTCCGCGTCATCACCGACGCGATGCTGAGCAGCGACGGCTCGTTGACGACGCGCACCGAAGGCCTCGGCCAGCAGCTACAACGCAACCAGAAAGACCAGGACGCGCTCACGCTGCGCCTGAGCGGCATCGAGAAGCGCATGCGAGCCCAGTACACCGCACTGGACGCGCGCATGGCCCAGCTGAACAGCACCAGCAACTACGTGACGCAGCAGATCAACGCGTTCAACGCCAGCAATTCCAACAGGTAGGTGCGGCTGCGACGCGGCCGGGTTCGGCCGGACGCGGCCCACGTGCGAGCACGCCCGCAAGCCTGCGCGCGGTGCCGGCGTGACAGTCCGATTTGAGCTGCCTGTTCGACGCCTTCGAAAACTCAAGTCGCCAGCAGCGATACCGATACTCAAAGCACGCCCACATCAGGAAAGCAACGCCATCATGTTTGCGCCCGCTGCCGTGCACCGCACCGCTTCCAACGCCTTTGCCGGCACCTACCGCCAGATCGGCATCGAGACCGGTGTCGCCGCCGCCTCGCCGCACCAGCTGGTGGCCATGCTGTTCGACGGCTTCAATGACGCCGTCACCCAGGCCCGCGCGGCCCTGCAGAACGGCCAGATCGAAACCAAGGGGCGAGCCATCGGGCGCGCCGCCCGCATCGTCGACGAAGGCTTGAAAGGGTCGCTCGACATCAAGGCCGGCGGCCAACTGGCGCAGGACCTGTTGGCGCTCTACGCCTACGTCGGCCGCCGCCTGAGCCAGGCCAACCTGAACAACGACGCCGAGGCGCTCGACGAGTGCGTGCGGCTGATGGAGCCGGTGCGTTCAGCCTGGGGTGCGATCCGGCCCGCCGTCTCGGCAACCGCCAGCGGGCACTGACATGCCCAGCACCCAACCATCCGGAGCCAGCATGAACGCCACGCTGTTGAGCTACTACCAGGCCATCGAGGAAGCCAGCCAGGACATGCTGGCCGCCGCCCGCGCGGGCAACTGGGACACCGTCGTAAAACTCGAAGGGGCCTGCGCGCTGCTGATCTCGCAACTCAAGCACGCCGCCGGCAAGCAGCCATTGGCCAGCGACGAGGCGCAGCTGAAGTCGCGGATCATGCAGCGCATTCTGGTCAACGACGCCGAGATCCGGCAGCTGGCCGAGCCCTGGCTCGAAGACCTCGACGACCTGCTGGCCGGCCGTCCGAAGACCCTCCATTGATCGCATCGGAACCGCCCATGGACACCCTGCCGATGCCGCTGGACGCGCTGGCCGCTGCACACGGCGGGCTGGACGACTTTCGCCTCACCTCGCCGGAAGAACTCGCCGTCGTGTTCAAGACGCTGCGCGACGGCAACGTGCCGTTGAACCTGAACACACCCGACGGCCGCGCCGTCACCGTCACGCTGTGGGCGATGGACCCGGTGCGCGGCATCCTGAGCTTCAGCGCCGAGGCGGCAACGCCGCAGCTGGAAGCGCTGGTCGAGTCCGACGAGGCGGTGGTGGTGGGCTACCTCGACAGCGTGAAACTCCAGTTCGATGTCGACCACCTGGTGCTGGTGCACAGCGGCAACGCGAAAGCGCTGAACTGCGCGTATCCGCGCGAGGTGTTCCGGTTTCAGCGGCGCAGCGGCTACCGCGTGCGACCGCTGATGCGCAGCACGCCAACTGCCCGGCTGCGCCACCCGATGATCCGCGACATGCAGCTCAGCCTGCGCATCCTCGATGTGAGCATCGGCGGCTGCGCGCTCTTCCTGCCCGACAACGTGCCGACGATGGCCCCCGGCGTGCTGATCAACGGCGTGCAACTCGACCTCGACGCCGACACCCGCATCCACACCGGCCTGCGCATGCACCACGTGACTTCGATCAACCCCGATTCGAAAGGCGTGCGCCTGGGTTGCGAAATGGTCAGCCCGGCCAACGACGGCGTGCGCGCATTGCAGCGCTACATCGACCAGACGCAGAAGCGGCGGCGCTTGATGGCGCTGGATTGACGGCGCGGCGGCTCAGCCACGCTGCAACGTGTGCCGTCTTCCACAACACGCGCCACGACACCGACCACGCCGGCCTCAGCTTTTCCGGCGACATGCCGATAGCCCATTGATCGGGCTGTTTTGCCCCGAGTCAAGGAGCGCACCATGAGCAACAGCAGCGGCATCGGCGGCATCGGCAGCGTCACCGGAGTGGCGCGTGTTTCGCTTCCCGCACCGGACAGTGCGGCCCAGAGCGGAGCCGCCCAGATGCAACCCAGGCCGGCGGACCGCGTCGGTGAACCGACGAGCCCACCGGCACCCACCCGATTCCCGTGGCTGAGCCAGCTGTCCGCCCGACTCGAAGCCGCGGCCAAGCAGCGCCCACCCTTCGAGCCCGCCCCGGTCCTCGGCGACAACGTCGACAAGGCCGTCTGACCCCACCCGCATCGGGCCAGCAAGCGCAGCGATGCGCACATCAAGCAACAACCGTGGCCGGGTCCCCCGGCTGCTGGGTTGGCGCCCCCTCGGGGGGCAGGAGCGATAGCGACGTGGGGGCCATTTCTAGACCTGCATGTTCATGATGTCCGAGTAAGCCTGCACCATGCGATTGCGGACCGTGATCGTGGCCTGAAATCCGATCTGGGCCTTCTGCATCGCGACCATCGTTTCCTCGATGCTCACCGTGGGGTTGTCCAGCTGAACTTCGCGCTGCATCTGCGTCGCCTGGTTCTGGCTGGTGCTGACCGACTTCAGCGCCTGCGTCAGGGCCTGCGAAAAGCCGGTGCCCTCCACCGCGCCGCCCTTGGGCAGCGGCATGCCTTGCGTGTTCAGGCCGGCGCGCGCCACCGCCTGGGCGAAGTCGAAGGGTTTGAGGCTGACGTTCATGCGGTGGGCTCCAACGTTGACGACGCCGACCTGAACCGGGCAAACGCAGCCTCGGCACGGGGCATCAGAACTTGACGCCATCGTATCGACCGCGCTGCCGCGCCAAGGTGCGAACTGGCCGTGCATCAACGCCCTGTTCGCCGCATGGCGAGCCCTCAAGTCTTCGAATAATCGAGCCCAGCACGGCGCCATTCCCGGCTGCCTGACTTCCAAGAGATTCATGGACAACGCCGTCGTTCTGAACAACCCCCACCTGCTGCAGACCCCCGGCTTCGGCTCGCGGATGTCGGCCTTGCCCGCCAGAAGCAAGTTCGCGCTGGGCCTGGGCGTGGCCGCGCTCGGCGCGGTGGTGCTGGCGCTGACGGTGTGGAGCGGCCAGGGCGACTACAAGGTGCTGTACGCCAACCTGTCCGACAAGGACGGCGGCGCGATCATTGCGCAGCTGTCGCAGATGAACGTGCCGTACCGGCATGCCGACGGCGGCGCGGCCATCCTGGTGCCTGCGGCCAAGGTGCACGATGCGCGGCTCAAGCTCGCGTCAGCCGGCCTGCCCAAGGGCTCGGTGGTCGGCTTCGAGTTGATGGACGGGGCGCGCTTCGGCCAAACGCAGTTTCAGGAGCGGCTGACCTTCCAGCGCGGGCTCGAAGGCGAGCTGACGCGATCCATCACCGCCATCGGCGCGGTCCAGGCGGCCCGCGTGCACCTGGCGATGCCGAACCAGAACGGCTTCTTTCGCGAGCAGCAAAAACCCAGCGCCTCGGTGATGCTGTCGCTGCACCCCGGCCGCACGCTCGACCGCTCGCAGGTGGCGGGCATCGTGCACCTGGTGTCGTCCAGCGTGCCCGACCTGAACCCGAAGGCGGTCAGCGTGCTGGACCAGAGCGGCGCGCTGCTGTCCGGCCCGACCGACGCCGGCCAGACCAGCGGGCTCGACGCACAGCAGTTGCAGTACGTGAACCAGCTGGAGTCGGGCTACAGCAAACGCATCATGGAGTTGCTGGAGCCGGTGCTGGGCCGCGAGAACCTGCGTGCCAACGTGACGGCCGAAGTGGATTTTTCGCAAAGCGAAGCCACCACCGAAGAATTCAAACCGAACCAGGGCAAGGACGCCACTGCCACGCTGCGCAGCCAGCAGAGCACCGAGCAGTCGGGTGCCGGAGCGGCGCTGCCCAGCGGCGTGCCGGGTGCCGCGTCGAACCAGCCGCCGGTGCCCGCCACGGCCCCGCTGGCCGGCGCGGTGCAGCCGTTGCAGGCGGCAGCACCGGGCACCACGTCGGGTGGCAGCATGAAGCGCGAGGCAGTCACCAACTACGAAGTCGACAAGACGGTGCGCGTGACGCGCAACGCCACCGGCACCGTGAAGCGGCTGAACGCGGCGGTGGTGGTGAACCACCGCTCCAGCACCGACGCCAAGGGCAAGGTCAGCAGCACGCCGTTGTCGGAAGACGAGATCGAGAAGCTCAGCGCCCTGGTGCGCGAGAGCATCGGCTTCAGCAAGGAACGCGGCGACTCGGTGAAGGTCATCAACGCGCCGTTCAAGGTCGAGCCAATGAGCACCACCACGCTGCCGCTGTGGAAGCAACCCGAAATCATCGACATGCTGCGCGCCGCAGCGGTGCCGGCCGGCCTGGGGCTGGTGGCGCTGCTGGTGTTCTTCGGCATGGTGCGCCCGGCGCTCAAGGTGGCGCTGGCACCGCCCCCGCCACCGCCGCCGGGCAGCCGCGTCGACGCCATGGTGGCCGATGCGCAGAACCTGCCCGGCCTGCCCAGCCCCGAGATGCGTGCGCTGGAAGCGCCCAAGTACCACCAGAACCTGGACAACGCCCGCCAGATGGCCAAACAGAACCCGGCAGCCGTGGCGAATGTCGTCAGCGGCTGGGTGAACGGCGAGCCTGCCTGACCGACCATGAGCACTCCGAATGAAGGCGAAGGTCTGGAGGACGCGGCGATCCTGCTGATGTCGCTCGGCGAGGAAGAAGCCGCGCAGGTGTTCAAGCACCTGAAGCCGAAAGAGGTTCAACGGCTGGGCGAAACCATCTCGAAGATGAAGGCGATTCCGCACGACCGGGTTGCCAGCGTGCTGGAGCGCTTCAACGCGCTGGTCGGCGAGCAAAGCCTGCTGGTGCCGGACAACGACGAATACGTGAAGAGCGTGCTGCGCAAGGCGCTGGGCGACGACAAGGCGAACCTGCTGATCGACCGCATCATGCAAGGCAACGACGTGAGCGGCATCGAGAGCCTGAAGTGGATGGACGCCGATTCGGTGGCCGAGCTGCTGCGCAACGAACACCCGCAGATCGTCGCCGCCATCCTGGTCCACCTTGACCCCGAGCAGGCGGCCGGCGTGCTGAAGCAGTTCGCCGAGCGCCAGCGCAACGAGGTGCTGGCGCGCATCGCCACGCTGGACGGCATTCAGCCCAGCGCACTGCGCGACCTGAACGACGTGATGAGCAAGGTGCTGGCCGGCGGCGACACGCAGCGCAAGGCCTCGCTGGGCGGCGTGAAGCCGGCGGCCGAAATCCTCAACCTGATGGGCTCGGGCGTGGAAACCTCGGTGCTCGACTACCTGCGCGAAACCGACAACGACCTGGCGCAGAAGATCATGGACAACATGTTCACCTTCGACGACCTGGAGAAGCTGGACGACAAGGGCATCCAGACGCTGATGAAGGAAGTGCAGTCCGAGTCGCTGGTGATCGCACTGAAGGGTGCCACGCCCGAGATGCGCGAAAAGATTTTCAAGAACATGTCCACGCGGGCCGCAGAAACGCTGCGCGAAGACCTGGATGCACGCGGCCCGGTGCGCGTCTCCGAGGTCGAAACCGAGCAGCGCGAAATGCTGAAGATCGTGCGGCGTCTGGCCGATGAAGGCCAGATCACCCTGGGCGGCGGCGGCGGCGATGACTACCTCTAAGCCGCGCCCCCACCCGCTGGACCCGAACGCGCCCAAGGCGTCGGTGCACAGCCGCTTCATTCCGCGCGAAGAGATCGGCTCGTTCGCCAGCTGGAACCTGGGCAGCCTGAACGATGCCAACGCCGCTTCGGCCCGGTCCGGCGCAGAGCCCCCGAAAGCCCGCGCCGAAGACACCGCCGCAGCGCTGAAGGCGGCACGCCAGTCGGGCTACCAGGACGGCTACCGCGACGGCCTGGCCGCGCTGGAAGGCTTCAAGCAGGGCTACGCGGCGCAGGTCACGGCACAGGTCGGTGCGCTGCTGCGAGCCATCGACACACAGTTCGACGCGCTGCAGCAAGACATGGCGCGTGCGCTGGCAGTGGCGGCCACGCAGCTGGCGCGCCAGGTGGTGCGCAGCGAGTTGCAGACCAATCCGCAGTTGGTGGTGGCGGTGGCGCAGGAGGCGCTGGACACGCTGCTGCAAAGCGCGCGCCACATCACGCTGCGCGTTCACCCCGACGACCACGCGCTGGTCGCGCAGGACGCAGCCGACGTGGTGCGCAGCATGGGCGCGCGTCTGTTGGCCGACGTCGGACTTTCGCGCGGCGGCTGCCTGGTGGAATCGGAAGTGGGCGTGGTCGACGCGGGCATCGAATTGCGCTGGCGGCGCGCCGCCGCGCTGCTGGGCTGCGAGGACGAATGGCGGCCGGCAGCCGACGCGGGCATCCATCCAACGCCAGCCGAAGGCCACGCATGATCACGACCCCGTTCGAAGCGCAGGCGCTGGCCGACACGGTGCGCGCCGACGCGTGGCGGCGCTATCTGGACGACCTGCAATCCTTTGCCGCCGAGCCGCTGCCGTTCGAGACGCAGGGCATCCTGGTGCGCGTGGCCGGGCTGGTGCTTGAGGCAGCGGGCATCCGGCTGCCGGTGGGTTCGGTGTGCGAGATTCACCCCGAACCGACACATCCTCACCATCAGCCACACCATCGACACCCTGACCCGCAAGCCCGCAGCCGCCCGCCGGTGCTGGCCGAGGTGGTGGGCTTCAACGGCGACCGCGCCTACCTGATGCCGACCGGCGAGATCCATGGCCTGGCCAGCGGTGCCCGTGTGGTGCCGCGCGCCACGCCGGTGGTGCCGCTGAAGCTGGGCGCGGCGCAACACCCCTGGCGGCGTGCGGTGGACCGCACGCTGCACCTGCCGGTGGGCGACGGCCTGCTGGGCCGCGTGGTGGATTCGCACGGCCAGCCGATGGACCGCCTGGGGCCGCTGCACGACGTGCACAACGAACCGCTGACGCGCCGACCGATCAACGCGATGGACCGCGACCCGGTACGCCGCCCGCTGGACACCGGCGTGCGCGCCATCAACGCC